>NZ_RZTO01000334.1:0-6130 GCF_003997225.1 Mesorhizobium sp. M2C.T.Ca.TU.002.02.1.1 | reverse complement strand
GTCGAATTCAGCGCCACCGGCACGAAGGGAAACAGGAAGCCCGCGGCGGCAACCGCCGGTCCGCCGAGCACGCCGGTGAGTGCCGCGGCACCTCCCGGCGGATGCAATGAGCGCGTGAACGACATGGCGGCGATCGCCAGCGCTACCGCAAGGCCGGAGGCCATCACAGTGTCATGCACGAAATGCGCGACCGTCACGCCGACCAGCGCTGAAATCGTGTTGCCGCCGATGATCGACCAGGGCTGCGCCAGCGGGCTCGACGGAACGGCAAAGAGGAGCACGGCGGAAGCGCCCATCGGTGCGACCAGCATCGCCACAAGCGGGCCGCTGCCCATGGCGAGCCCGCTGATCATCCCGGTAAGTGCGATGCCGATGGTCGCGCCGATACAGGCAAGCAGCCGTTCGCGAAGCGTCGCGCCGGCGAGGATCGGAACGAAGAGGCGAAACGCCATGGCAGGCCCTGGAGCGAATGGGTGGAATTGCGCTGCTCGCAATGCCGCTGAAGTCACGGATTTGGAAGCCAAACCAATCCGTATACTCGCGGCCGAAGAGAATATTATTGCGCGATGAGGCGCGTGGGACGTGCCGACAGCGGCCTTGGCTTTCTCGATCGCGCCAAGGTGCTATGGCCGTTCACGGATTAGGGCCGGCGCTCGCAGGCTTCGCTACCGGCATCGATGACCAGCACTTCGGCGCCGGCCCGCCTCAGCCATCTCTTCCAGCTTCGCTCGGTCCCGGGCGACCAGCACCGGCGCGGAAAAGTCCCGCGCCCAGCCGGCTGGCGGTGGCCTTGGCGATGCCATGGCCGGCCCCGGTGATGGCTGCGACGGATTTCGACATGGCGAACTCTTCTTTCCCGATCAGCCGAGGAAGTCGCGGATTACGGCGGCGATTTCTCCGGCATGGGTTTCGAGCGCGAAGTGGCCGGTGTCGAGGAAGCGCACCACGGCATCCGGCATGTCGCGCTTGAACGCCTCGGCGCCGGGCGGCAGGAAGAAGGGATCGTTCTTGCCCCACACCGCGAGGAAGGGCGGCTTGTGGGTGCGGAAATAGGCCTGGAAGGTCGGGTAGAGCGCGACGTTGCTCTTATAGTCGCCGAACAGGTCGAGCTGCACCTCCTCATTGCCGGGGCGGGCGAGATAGAAACTGTCCAGGGAGTGCCCGTCGGGCCCGACCATCTCTGCCGGGGCGCCATGCGTGTATTGCCAGGCGACCGCTTCCGGCTTGAGGAAGCCGCGCAGCGCTTCGCGGTTGGCGGGCGAAGGATCCCGCCAATAGGCCTGGATAGGGTTCCAGCCGTCGCTCAGACCCTCCTCATAGGCGTTGCCGTTCTGCGAAATGATCGCGGTGATGCGCTCGGGATGCTTCACCGCCAGCCGGAGCCCGGTCGGCGCGCCGTAGTCGAAGACATAGATGGCGTAGCGGTCGAAGCCGACCACTTCGGTGAAGCGGTCGATGATCCCGGCGATGCGGTCGAAGGTGTAGGCGAAGTCGCTGGCCTGCGGCATGTCGGAGCGGCCGAAGCCCGGCAGGTCGGGCGCAACGATATGGAAACGGTCGGCGAGCAGCGGAATGAGGTCGCGGAACATGTGGCTCGAGCTCGGGAAGCCGTGCAGGAAGAGCAGTTTCGGCGCACCGGGCTGGCCGCCTTCGCGATAGAAGACATTGAAGCCGTCGACGTTCACCGTTCTGTAAGCAGTCATTTTTCTCTCCATTTCATAACTCTTTTAGTTCCAGTTATAGGGTTATTTTAGATACCCAGCCGTCAGCTTCACTCGGCCTCTAGGATGACCTCGACGATGGCGTATGGCGCGGTGGGCGATCCAGCACCGAGCGCGTGTCTGCGCCTCCCTGAACGCGCAGCTCGATCCGGCGGCTCAGCGCCATGGATCGGCGCGACATTCATCGGCTTCGCGGATAGCTTGCTCCTCTTGTTGAGTCGATAACCGTATTGATTGATTTAGAAAGGTTACGAGTGGATCGCATAACTTGTCAATAAGCCACGAACCGGTTATCACGGAGTCGTGTTCACGGATGCCCGCGTCGAAGTTGCCTGGCATGAAATTGGAGTTCCGAATGGTTCGCTCACCCGCGCTTTTTGTCGGCGACGCGCCTGGCCTCGATTTTTTGAACTCGATCGCGACCCCCATCGATACGCCCGTTGATTGGATCGCCGACGGCGAAGGCTTGCTGGACTGGCTCGGGCAGGGGGGCTTGGTGCCGGCGGAAGCGCTGGCAACCATGCGCGGCCAGGCGCTGCCTGGCGAGCTCGACAAGGTCGCCGATCAGGCGCGGCATTTGCGTGAGTGGTTCCGGGGCTTTGTGTACCGCCACAAGGGGCGAGCGTTGATGGCCGCGGACTTGGCGGAGCTCGATCCGCTCAACCGCCTGCTGGAACGCGACGAGACCTTCAACCAGATCGCGCCGGCCGGCGGCGGCACGCCGTTCGCGCTTCAGACGGCTCGCAAATGGCGTACGCCCGAGGCGCTGCTGCTGCCGATCGGCGAGGCGCTGGCCAAACTCGTCTGCACCGAAGATTTTTCACATGTGAAGGCTTGCGAAGGTCCGGCCTGCACCCTGCTTTTTGCCGACCATACCCGCGGCCACAGGCGCCGCTGGTGCAGCATGGCCGCCTGTGGCAACCGGGCAAAACAGGCCGCGCACCGGCACCGGCACAAGGATCACGACCATTACTGAGTCGAGCGAGGCGCGCCGCGCCTCGCTCGACTGGTAGGTCCGATCAAGGCGCTACGTCGATATGACCTTTCATGTTGGGGTGGAAGCGGCAGAAATAGTCGACCGCTCCAGCCGCTTTCAGCGTGAATTTGCCTTTCGATTTTGCGGGGATCATCACATCCCAGCCACCTTTGACGGTGGCGGTGTGGGCGAGGATGTCATTGTTCGTCCACTCGATCGTATCGCCGACCTTGGCCTGGACGCTTGCAGGCGAAAAGACCAGCTTGTCGATCGTCACCTCGATGGTCGCCGCGAAGGCCGGCGACGCGAAGAGCGCCGTCGCCAGCATAGGCGCAAGAAGCAGCACCCTCATTTCAGCATGCCGGCGACATGTTCAGCATGCTGCTCATGCCCCTGGAAGATCTTGAGGCCGGTCTCCAGCAGGCTCTTCAGCTCGGCATTGCTGGCCGAAGGGATGAGCAGGGTTTCGAGCGCGCTGTCGACCTGCTTGTGATAGGCCACTTCGTTCTCGATATAGGCCTTGTCGAAGGCTGCCCCCTTCAGCTTCGCCAGCTTGGCGTGCTCCTCCTTCGCGGCTTTGGCCAGCGCCTTGCTGGTGTCGTTGTCCTCGGGTGTGACCTTCAGCTTCTTCACAAGGTCGAGCGCCTGTTTGTTCACCGCCTCGTGGTCGCGCTCCATGTCCTTGGCGAAGTCGACGATCTCCTTGTTTTTCGACTTCTTGATCGCCAGCTTGGCCGCTTCGATGTCGATCGTGCCGGCCGTATAGGCGATGTGGGCAATCTGAGGATCGGTGGGCTTTTCGGCGGCTGGCGCCAGCGGCGCCGTGCTAACGAGGAAAAGAGCGGCGAGGGTGGCGGTCGATCGCATGAACATGGCATCTCCTTCGCCCGGCGGCACTGGCCTCGGGCTTCATCTGGTGTTGACTGCCATTGGATGCGGTCGAGAACGAAACGTTCCCGGGAAAAGGTCGGGAGATCGAAATTAAGGCATGTCTCCCGAAAGTGGGAACCGGTTTCGGGATAAAGACCTGCGTAAAATCAAAAACTAAAGCGCATGGAGCGAATCTGAAAGATCGCGACGCGCTTCAGGGCTCGAATCCCAGCCTTCTCATGACCGCCTGCGTCAGCCGCTCGCAGCGCCGGCCGGCGAAGGGGAAGGCGTCGAGCAGCACCGGGCCGATCTCCTCGTCCAGCGCCTTTCGCACCAGCGCTCGCGCCCGGTGTAGCCTGGTCTTCACCGTCTCGGGCTTCACGCCCAGCAGGTCGGCGGTTTCCTCGATGCTGAGGCCTTCGATGACTCGGGCGACGAAGACGGTGCGATAGACATCGGGAAGCCTGTCGGTTGCCCGTTCGACAAGCCCGAGGATCTGCCGCTGCGCCATAGTCCGCTCCGGATCGTCACCTGGATTCACGTCGTTTTGGTTCAAGGGAAACCGGATGATCTGCGCTTCCGGATTTCCGGGCATCGCCACGATGCGCTTGCGCTTTCGCAGCCGGCCGAGCGCTTCGTTGATGGCTATGCGCGATAGCCAGGTCGAAAGCGAGGCCTGGCCGCGAAAGGCGCCTAGGCTGCTGAAGGCGCGCATATAGGTTTCCTGCAAGACGTCTTCGGCCTCCGCGTCATTGCGCACGACGCCGCGCGCGATGCGGTAAAGCCGCTGGTTGTGCGTCTTGATGATGGCGCGGAACGCGTCCGGATCGCGTGCAAGCGCCCGGCGCACCAGTGCCATGTCGCCGGCCTCGACCGGGCCGACCTCGGCGGCTTGCATGGCACGCTTTCTCATCTCGTCCAGATCTCCCGGCGGTCGTTACATCCGCATTGGATGCGCCTGCCGGTAAAAGGTTCCCAGGTTGGTTGCGCGGGCCATGCTACCGCTTCGGCCGAGGCCTGTCTGCTGCTCTCGGTCTGTCGCTCTTCTGTCGCTCTATGGAAGCTTTCGCCGATCAGCCCCGTCACTCGGCGGCGGCCGCCGCGGCCAGGCCGCGGCGAATGTCGGCCTTGAGGTCCTCGACGTCCTCCAGCCCGATCTGCAGCCGGATCAGTGATCCGGCATACGAACCCTTGGCAAGTGTGCGGTCGCCGAGGAAGACCGGAACGGCGAGGCTCTCATAGCCGCCCCAGGAATAGCCGAGCCCGAAGATCCTGAGCGCGTCGAGGAAGGCGTGCTGCGCCTTCTGCCCGCCGCCCTTGAGCACGACCGAGAAGACGCCGCTCGAGCCGCAGAAATCGCGCTTCCATAGCGCATGGTCGGGATGGCTTTCCAACGCCGGGTGCAGCACTTGCGCGACGCCCGGCTGTTCCTCGAGCCAGCGCGCGATGTCGAGCGCGCTCTTGCGGTGATGCTCGAGCCGCACCCCCATGGTGCGCAGGCCGCGCAGCACCTGGTAGACGTCGTCGGGACCGGAACAGCAGCCGAGCGTGCAGAAGCCGTCATAGAGCTGCTTCCAACAGGCCTCGTTGGCCGACACCAGGCCGAGCAGCACGTCGGAATGGCCGGCCGGATATTTCGTCGCCGCATGGATCGAGATGTCGACGCCATGGTCGAGCGGCTTGAAGTAGAGCGGCGTCGCCCAGGTGTTGTCCATCATCACGATGGCGCCCGCCTCATGCGCCGCCTTCGCGATAGCGGGGATATCCTGCACCTCATAGGTGTTCGATCCCGGCGATTCGGTGAACACCACCTTGGTGTTGGGCTTCATCAACGACGCGATGCCGGCGCCGATGCGCGGCTCGTAATATTCGACCTCGACGCCGAGCCGCTTCAGCATCGTGTCGGCGAAGTGGCGCGTCGGGTGGTAGACGCTGTCGACGATCAACAGGTGATCTCCCGCGGCAAGGAAGGCGAGCAGCGGCACCGTCACCGCGGCGAGACCCGAAGGAACGGCGATGGTTCCGGCCGAGCCTTCCAGCGCATCGACGGCGAGCGTCAGCGCGTCCATCGTCGGCGTGCCGCGCGTGCCGTAAGTGTATTTCTGGCTGCGTCCGGCCATGGATGCCGCGTCTGGATAGAGCACTGTCGAGGCGTGCACGACCGGCGGATTGACGAAGCCGAAATAATCGCGCGGATTGTTGCCGGAATGGGCAAGCAGCGTGTTGATGCCCATTTCGATGCCGTCCTTAGCCATGGTTCGTCGCCCGTCAAATGATGTGAATGAGAGCCATAAAGCGGCGGTAAAGCCCGCGCAACCGCGCCGGGCCCGCCAAAGGCCGGTCTTCCGCTAGGCCAATCCAATGGCGTGCGCGCCCAATAAAGCACTGCTATTGCCGAAGCGGATTCGGCCGCCGGGCCATGGATTCGCAACGACGCAACTTGGCTGATTTGTTCGCATGGCCTGCCGATTTCATGGGCTCTTGTCCGCAATTCAGGCATTTGCGGCAATTGCTTTTCGAACCTCCCCGGATTCGGTCATTTCCCTTGACCTCACAGGAATAA
>NZ_RZTO01000333.1:0-6135 GCF_003997225.1 Mesorhizobium sp. M2C.T.Ca.TU.002.02.1.1 | reverse complement strand
GGTGAAGGAGGTGATGCAGAGCATGAAGACCAGTCCGGCGATCCCCGGCAAGGCCGCGCGCAGCACCGGCCATTCGATCAGCCGGAAGGCCGGGCGGGCGCTCATCCCAAGCTGGCTCGCCAGTCGCCACTGGTCGGCGGGAATGGTGCCCAGCGACTCCAGGAACAGGCGCGTCGCCAAGGGCAGGTTGAAGAAGACATGCGCGACCAGGATGCCGGAGAGGCCGTAGATACCGGGCCATTCGCCGCCGCCAAGCCCGGCGAAGACGCCGGCAAAGTACCCGGCGCGACCGTAGAGCGCCAATATGCCAAGCGCGGCGACGATTGCCGGCAATGCCAGCGGCACGGTGAACAGTTGCAGGATCAGTCGGCGGCCGGGAAAGGCTGGATGCCGGGACAAGGCGCGCGCCACGAGCAGCGCCGGCGCGACCGACAGGAGCGTCGACAGCAGCGCCTGCCAGAGCGTGAAGCGGGCGACGCGCAGGAGGTAGCTGTCGAAGGCGGCGAGAGCGCCTGAGAGGTCATGCGCGCCTTCGAGGATGAGGCCGGCGAAGGCGCCTCCGATGAGCAGCGCGATTGCCGCGAGCGCGATGACGCCGGCGGTGATGCGGGAGTCAGGACGCGGCTGCACGCTGTGCCTTGGTGGAATTCAGCCAACGTCGCGTTCCTTCGCGCCCTCCTCTGGCCTGCCGGCCATCTCCCCCTCTAGGGGGGAGATCAGCAGCTTCGACGCCCCGCTTAGTCCTGCAGCATTGGAGATTGGCGAAAGTCGGCGTGACAGCCAATCTCCCCCCTTGAGGGGGAGATGTCCGGCAGGACAGAGAGGGGGGCCTTGGCGCAAGCATCGCAGCCCTACTTGCTCATCACCGCCAGCCACTCATCCACCCAGGCCTTGCGGTTGGCCGCCACTTCCTCAGGACTGAACAGCAAGGTCTTGGTCGGCTTCACCAGTTTGTCGAAGGCCGGGTTGAGCGGCTTGTCGGTCTTGCCGGCCGGGAACATCCAGTTGGTCTCCGGAATGACGTCCTGGAACTTCGGTCCGGTCATGAAGGCGATGAATTTCTGCGCCAGCGGGTTCTTCGCGCCGGCCGTGGTGATGCCGGCAACCTCGATCTGCAGGTATTCGCCCTCCTCGAAGGAGGCCGCCTGGTAGCGCTCGGTGTTCTCGGCCACCATGTGGTAGGCCGGCGAGGTGGTGTAGGAGAGCACCATCGGCGCCTCGCCCTTGGTGAACAGGCCATAGGCCTCGCTCCAGCCCGGCGTCACCGTCAGGACCTTGGTCTTGAGCTTGGCCCAGGCCTCCGGCGCCTTGTCGCCATAGACTGACTTCACCCACAAAAGCAGGCCAAGGCCGGGCGTCGAGGTTCGCGGATCCTGGATGACGATCTTGTCGGTGCCGCTGCCTTCCACCAGCTCCTTCAGGCTCTTCGGCGGGACTTTCAGCTTCTGCGTGTCATAGACGACGGCGAAATAGCCATAGTCGAAGGGCACGAAAGTGTCGTCGCTCCAGCCTCCGGGCACATTGATGCCGGCGACTTCGCCATGCGGCGCGAACAGACCGCTCGCCTTGGCGTCCGCCGTCAGATTGGTGTCGAGACCGAGCACGATATCGGCCTTGGTGCCGGCGCCTTCGAGCTTGACGCGGTTGAGCAGCGCCACGCCGTCGGCCACCGAGACGAATTCGAGATCGCAGCCGCATTCGGCCTCGAATTCCTTCTTCACGGCCGGTCCGGGTCCCCAATCGGCGGTGAAGCTTTCATAGGTATAGACGGTGAGCTTGTCCTTGGCCTCGGCAGGCGCGACGCCCGCCAGAAGCGCAACAAGGCCGGTTGCGAGAATGAGATTGGACAGCATTGCGCGCATCGGCGCCTCCTTCGTTCGAGTGACAAGGAATTGAGGCGCCGGATGGTCCGAAACGTCTAATCCCTCCGCCGGTACAAACCGGATCAGGTTCAGCGGGTTGGCTTGATCGCCTCTCAGCCGGATAACACCCGGCACCCCGTTAGAGCGTTTCGACAGATAGGCCCGGCCGACGCGGCGCGCAAGCGGAAGTTTGCCGGGCAGCTAATGTTCGCCGGCAGGGTTCGCAACCGAAGCGCACTGCATCCGGCTTCCGTTTCGCCCGGTGGGCTGGTAAGGGCGACGCCCATGGGCACATTCACCATCCTGCTTGGCGGCGAACTCATCCGCACGCCCCGGCTCGAACGCCAGATCACTGGCTCGCGCGTCATCGCCGCCGACGCCGGCATCGGCCATGCCCGCTTGCTGGATATCGTCCCGGAACTCTGGGTTGGCGATTTCGACTCGGTGCCGGCCAACCTGCCGGATGATCTCGCCGCCGTTCCGCGAAAAGTCTTCCCGGCCGAGAAGGACCTGACCGACGGAGAGCTCGCCATAGCGGAAGCGCTTCAGCGCGGCGCCACCAGCCTGGTGCTGGCCGGCGCCTTTGGCGGCAAGCGCGCCGACCATGCCGTCCTGCATCTGGCGCTGGCCGTGCGGCTGGCCGCCGCCGGCACGCGGGTGCTGCTGACGAGCGGCGCGCAGGAAGGCGTTCCGATCCTGCCCGGCAAATCGAGCTTCGACTATGATGAGGGCACCTTGTTTTCAGTGCTCGGCTTCTCCGAGCTTGCCGGCCTGACAGTGACCGGCGCCAAATGGCCGCTCGACCGCGTCGAGGTGGCGTTCGGCTCCTCGCTCACTATATCAAACGAGGTCAAAGGGCGGCTCGGCATCGCGCTGGAGCGTGGCCGGGCGCTGCTTCTGGCCCACCCCTATCCTCTTCCAGAAAGCTGATATGGCGCCGCCACTCCTCAACCTCGACGGCATTAAACTGACCTTCGGCGGCACGCCGCTGCTCGACGGCGCCGCGCTCAGCGCATCCGCCGGCGAGAAGATCGCGCTGGTCGGCCGCAACGGCTCGGGCAAGTCGACACTGCTCAAGATCGCCGCCGGCATGATCGAGCCACAGGACGGCGAGGTGTTCCGCCAGCCCTCGGCCACGGTCCGCTATCTGCCGCAGATGCCCGACATGGACGGTTTTGCCAGCGTGCGCGCCTATGTCGAAGCCGGCCTCGGCCCGGCCGACGATCCGCATCGCGCCACCTATCTGATGGAGCATCTCGGCCTCACCGGCAAGGAGCGGCCGAGCGATCTTTCAGGCGGCGAGGCGCGCCGCGCCGCGCTAGCCCGCGTCATGGCGCCGGAGCCCGACATCCTTTTGCTCGACGAGCCGACCAACCATCTCGATCTCTCGGTCATCGAGTGGCTGGAAGAGGAGCTTGCCCGCACCTCGTCGGCGGTGATCCTGATCTCGCACGACCGGCGCTTTCTCGAGCGCGTCACCCGCGCCACCGTCTGGCTCGATCGCGGCCAGACGCGGCAGCTGGACAAGGGTTTCGCCCATTTCGAGGAATGGCGCGACCAGGTGCTGGAGGAGGAAGAGCGCGAGCAGCACAAGCTCGGCCGCCAGATCGTGCGCGAGGAGCATTGGCTACGCTACGGCGTGACCGCCAGGCGCAAGCGCAACATGCGCCGACTCGGCGAATTGCAGACCATGCGCCAGCGCTTCCGCAGCCATCGCGGCGCCGAGGGCACCGCCACCATGGTGGCAAGCGACGCCGCCGAATCCGGCAAGCTGGTGATCGAGGCGAAGGGTATCGACAAGAGTTTTGGCGACCTCACCGTGGTCAAGGGTTTCTCGACCCGCATCCAGCGCGGCGACCGCGTCGGCCTGGTCGGCCCGAACGGCGCGGGCAAGACGACATTGCTGAAGATGCTGACCGGGGAGCTGGCGCCGGATGCCGGCGCCGTCCGGCTCGGTGTCAATCTCGAGATCGCGACGCTCGACCAGAAGCGCGAGGCCGTCGATCCGCAGGAGACGCTGGCGCACTACCTGACCGACGGGCGCGGCGAGAACCTCCTGGTCAATGGCGAGCAGCGCCATGTCGTCTCCTACATGAAGGATTTCCTGTTCAAGCCCGAGCAGGCGCGCACGCCGGTGCGCGAGCTTTCCGGCGGCGAGCGGGCGCGGCTGCTGCTGGCCCGCGTTCTGGCGCGGCCGGCGAACCTTCTGGTGCTCGACGAGCCGACCAACGATCTCGACATGGAGACGCTTGAGCTGCTGCAGGAACTGGTCGCGGGCTTTGCCGGCACGGTGATCCTGGTCAGCCACGACCGCGACTTCCTCGACCGCACCGTCACCAGCGTGATCGCGCCGGAGGGCAATGGCCGCTGGATCGAATATGCCGGCGGCTATTCCGACATGCTGGCGCAGCGCGGCGGCTCCAAGCTGGAAGACCGCAAGGCGAGGTCGAAGGCTGAAGCAAACGAGGCTTCGCCGAAGGCCGAACAGACAGCGCCGAAGGGCCCTGCGAAGAAGCTCTCGTTCAAGCAGAAATTCGCGCTGGACTCCCTGCCCAAGAAGATCGAGGCGGTGACGGCCTCGATCTCGCGGCTGGAGAACAACATCGCCGACCCGTCCTTCTACGAGCGCGATCCCGTCTCCTTCCAGAAGACCATCGCCGCGCTCGACAAGGAGCGCACGACGCTCGCCGCACTCGAGGAAGAGTGGCTGGAGCTGGAGATGCTGCGGGAGGAGATGGAGGGGTAGTACCGTCTTCATTGCAAAGGCGGTACGATGCGCATAAGATATGCGCATAAAGAGGACGCCATCATGCGCAAGATAGCAGCGAACGCGGTCCGTCAACCGGCTAATCTGTCGATCGATTCCCAACTTATGGCGGAAGCCAAGGGGCTCAACGTGAATGTCTCGCGTGCCGCGGAAGCCGGTATAGCGGAAGCGGTTGCTGCGGAGAAAACGCGGCTGTGGAAGCTTGAGAACCGTGCGACGATGGAGGCCTGGAACGACTATGTCGACAAGCATGGCATCCCGCTCGCCGAGCATCGGCAATTCTGATGGCGCGCTACGACGTCTTCGCCAGCGGCATCGAAGGCGGCTATTTGCTCGATGTTCAATCCGACCTGCTCGACCACTTCAAGACTAGGGTCGTCGTTCCGCTTCTGCCGCTGACCTCGACGCCTTCGCCGATGCGCAAGCTGCATCCGGTCTTCGAGATCAATGGGCGCAAGATGGTGATGGCTACTCACCTGATCGCGACAGTGGCTGCGACCGAACTCGGTGAAAATCGAACCAACCTCATAAGCCACCACGACGAGATCGTTGCCGCGCTCGACATGCTGTTTCAGGGCTTCTGAGCGGCGGCGGCTTAAACCGCCGCGGCCCCTCACCCCGACGTCTTCGCCGCCCAGGCCTTCAGCGCCTCGTCGAACACTTTCTCGCCCGGGATGCCCTTTTCCATGGTGAGCAGCGCGCGGCGGCCGGTCTTGTAGACCACCGGCACGTCGATCCAGTCTTGACCCCTGAGCAGCGTCAGATTGGCGTCCTCGTCGGCCTTGGTGTCGTTGAGCGCGACGAGGAAGAAGCCGTCGGCGATCTTGGCCGGAATGCCGATCAGCGGACTGCCGGCATCCTGCTCGGAGCTCTTCATGGCGATGCGCAGGATGTTGTCGACGCCGCCGCCGTCAAATCCTTCCGGCGTCAGGAAGATCATCTCGATGATGTGGCTGGCCGGCAGGGTCTGGTCGGTGTTGCGCCGGATCGTCATGCGCAGCTGAATGTTCTTGCCGGGGATCGTCGCCTCGGCGCGGATCGCCGGTTCCGGCGGCAGGTCGCCACCGGGCGATTCCTGCACCAGCGACCAGACGATGCTGCCCGGCTCGGCCGTGCCCTGCTGGGTGCTGGTGCGCTCCTCATAGAAGATCGCCTTCTGCCCGACCGGCACAGTCGCCTCGGCGGTCGCCGGCGCGGGCGGCGTCGTGCCTGCGGCCGGCGGCGTTGCTCCAGCCGCGGGCGGCGTGGCGCCTGCCGCAGGCGGTGCGGTTCCGGCCGCCGGCGGGGTCGGATTGGCCGCGTCGGTCGCCGGCGCTGTTCCTCCGGCAGGCGCGCCAGGCGTTTGCGTGGCCGCGGCAGGCGGGGTCGTCGCCGGCGCCGTTGCCGGGGCGGCCGGCGGCCGCGACGTCAGCGCCGCGACGGATTCGCCCTCGCCGATCGTGGCCTGTCCGCCGGCGGGGCCGGGATCGGTCTCCTTGCCCTCTGGTGTCAGGCGCTGCGTGAACT
>NZ_RZTO01000332.1:0-6155 GCF_003997225.1 Mesorhizobium sp. M2C.T.Ca.TU.002.02.1.1 | reverse complement strand
AGATCGAGGCCGTCGCCGACGAGGCGCGGTCCCTTGGCGTGGAGGCGATCGCATCCGTCTGCGACGGCACCGACGAGGCCGCCATGAACGCCTTGATCGGCAGGGCGGTCGCGGAACTCGGCCGCGTCGACGTCGCGGTGTCCTGCGTCGGCATAAGACCGCACCAGCCGATCGACGAGATCACTCTTCAGGACTGGCAGAAAGTGATCGACACCAATCTCGGATCGGCTTTCATCCTGACCCAGGCGGTGCTTCCGCACATGCGCCGAAGAAAGTTCGGGCGCTTGCTCTACATGGCGGGCACGGATGCCCTCTTCCCGTTGGCGAACAGGGCGCATGTCGTCGCCGCCAAGCACGGCATGCACGGCCTGGCGAAAGCCGTGGCGCTGGAATGCGGACCGGACGGGGTGACCGCCAACAGCATCGCGCCTGGATGGCTGGACACGGACCGGAACGCTGCGTGGTATCCCGATCTCGCGGAAACCTACGAGCATGTGAAAGCCACGGTGCCGCTAAGGACGTTGGGGACCGCCGAGGACGTCGCCAATGCCTGCCTCTATCTCGCATCCGACATGGGCAAGTTCGTCACCGGACATTTGTTGCACGTCAACGGCGGCGAGTTCATGGTGTAGACCGGCAATCATCAGGGAGCGCTTCAGCGTGAAGGGATACTGGCTCATCGTCGGAACTGAGATTTCGGATCAGGAGGCGCAGGCCGAGTACGGCCGGCTCTGGAAGCCGATCGGCGAAAAATACCAGGCACGAACCAACACCACAAAAAAGCCGCCACTGCTCGTCGAGGCGCGCGATGCCAAGCGCATGGTGCTTGTGGAGTTTCCATCTCTGGAGATCGCCAAAGCCTGTTACGCGGACCCGGCTTATCAGGAAGCGATGCGCTTCGCGCTCAAGGCGTCGAATCGCACGCTCGTGATGTTCGAAGGGGATCTCGGATAGCCAGCGGCGTAGCGTCGCGGGAGACCTGCTGAACTCGCGCTCGATTCGGGACGGCCATCGCCATGCGCGGACCAGTCGTCTGCTTAAGTTGTTATTGGAAGGGTGATGGGCGTGACAAGGATCGAACTTACGACCTCTGCAATGTCAATGCAGTGCGCTCTCTGATCCATTGCGAAATCACTACTGAAAGAACGTGAACAGAGCAAAAACATTCGGACATATCTGTACCGTTTGTGCGCCCGAGGGGCGCGATCTTCTCCTAGGCGCCAGGCGAGAGAAAAAGGCCCCGATCTGATGTGTTTCGAACTCTTCGCCAATAACAATCATTTGATGGCATGACACAAATACATCATGGCGTTTCGCCACGGCCCGTCTAAAACCTTCGGGGGGATTGAGGGAAGGGGCAACAAAAATGGTTTACCGGGTTACCGCTGTCGGGATCGCGCTTGTTTTTGTGGGATTTGGCGCAGGCCAGGCCGCCGCATGGGGGAATTCGAAAACCCTTCACAGGACGGCGCTTTCAGGGAAGGAAATCAACGTCTACGACGGCGCTAGCGTTAACCCAGACTGCTCGAACGCGGGCCCGGTCGATCTAAAGGCGGTTTCCGGACCGAGCCACGGGAAAATCTCCATCGTCAATGCGAAGACGTTTCCCCACTTCACCAAAAGCAACATTCGATGGAAATGCAATTTCCGTAAGGTGGACGGCATAAAGGTGCTGTACCGATCGACGCCAGGGTTCAAAGGCCAGGACCAGGTCGCCCTGTCGGTACACACATATGATGGCGAATCCTACAGCATCACGATCGACGTGAAGGTCGAGTAGCAGCAAGCCGCCACCGCCGACGGGCGTCCGCAACGCTTCACGCGAGGCTGAGGGAAACCGTTTGGGCGCTGAGCTTGATGAGCGTTTGGCCAACGAACGCGCTGTCCCGTCAGGGAGCAAGCAAACTAATGATGGGCACAGCACGCCGCGTAAACTTTCGCTCATGCCGAGACATCGCCTGCTCACGCGCCGCTGGCGCCGGGCAGTGGCGGAAACCGCTGAGTTATTGGAAGGATGGTGGGCGTGACAAGGATTGAACTTGTGACCCCTGCAATGTCAATGCAGTGCTCTCCCGCTGAGCTACACGCCCATCCGACGCCGCGCATACACCACTTTTGATCCGGCGCGTCAATAGCGGGAATGTGGAAAGACGGCTTCCGTTTGTCGCATCGATGAGGTCCCTGCCGATGCGAGCCTTGCAGGCCTTAGGCGGCTCAGGCGGCCTGCAGCATCTTCTCGACCTCGTTGACGAGATCGCGCAGGTGGAAGGGCTTCGACAGCACCTTGGCGTCCTTGGGCGCCTTGGAATCGGGATTGAGCGCGACCGCGGCAAAGCCGGTGATGAACATAACCTTGAGGTCCGGATCGATCTCGGTGGCGCGGCGGGCAAGCTCGATGCCGTCCATCTCCGGCATGACGATGTCGGTCAGGAGCAGCGAGAAAGGTTCCTCGCGCAGCCGCTCATAGGCGCTCGCGCCATTGTCGAAATCGCTTACCTGGTAGCCGGCGCGTTCGAGCGCCTTGACGAGGAAGCGGCGCATATCGTCATCGTCTTCCGCCAGCAGAATGCGTGCCATCGTATCCCGTCCGAATCACCCGCCCCAAGCCTGCCGCCGGGCAAGGCCGTTAACCATCCTGTATATGAGGTGGAGCCGGTAAACATCAAGTGAATGAAGGGCATCCAACATTCGGTTCGGAGCACGGTTCACCGCCTGAAATGCTGGACATGCCGGACGCAAGGTGGCAAGTTTTGCGTCATGATGCAGTGCTTCATCCTGGTTCGTACAAATTGAAGACGGCAGCCGAGGATTTTTCGGTCGTTCCACCCTTCGAAATCCGATCGGGCGCCGAACAACGCGTCCCTTTCTTGTTCAACTCGCCGCATAGCGGCCGCCACTATCCGGAGCGCTTCCTGGCCATGGCGCGGCTCGACCGCAACGCCATCCGCCGGTCGGAGGACTGCTATGTCGAGGAGCTCTTCGGCGGCGCCGTGCCGCTCGGCGCGCCGCTCTTGGCGGCAAACTTTCCGCGCGCCTATCTCGACGTCAACCGCGAGCCGTGGGAGCTCGATCCGCGCATGTTCGCGGAGCCGGTGCCGTCCTTCTGCAACATCCGCTCGGCGCGGGTCGCCGGCGGGCTGGGCACGGTGCCGAAACTGGTCGGCGAGGGACTCGATATCTATCCCAGCCGGCTGCCTTTGGCGGAGGCGGTGGGGCGCATCGAAGCGGTGTACAAACCTTATCACGAGACGCTGAAGCGGCTGCTCACGAGGACGCATGCCAGGTTCGGCTATGCCGTGCTGATCGACTGCCATTCGATGCCGGCCTCGATTCGCGTCGGCGACAACGGCGTGCGGCCCGACTTCATCATCGGCGACCGGTTCGGCATCTCGGCCTCGCCGGCGCTCACCGAAATGGCGATCAGCCTGCTTGTCGGCATGGGCTACACGGTCGCGCACAACAAGCCCTACGCCGGAGGCTTCATCACCGAGCACTATGGCAGGCCGGCGCGGCATCTGCATGCGCTGCAGATCGAGGTCAATCGCGGGCTTTACATGGACGAGCGGACATTCCAGAAATCGGCCGGCTTCGACGCCTTGGCCGACGACCTGACCCGCTTCTCGGCCGACCTGATGTCGATGCCCGACCATCATTTCGTCGATTTGCCGCTCGCGGCGGAATGACGGCGTGGTCGGCGCGCCGAGTTCTTTACAAACACAATTCCGGATGGAAAACCGCCTCGCGCTTTTCCTGGAATTGCTCGAAAAAAAGACCGCATCGTTTTCACGACACGGTCGAAGTCTAGGGAGGAAACGCCCAAGGAGGGCATGGACAGGATAACCTGTCCGACGACAAAATTATTGTGCGTCGCACAAATGTCAATCGACAGCAGGGTTTTTTAATTCAATATGATGTGGAAATTCCGCTTCGGCGGTTCAGATGTGGCATTCGGGCAACAGAAAGCGGGCGGCTGACCGGTCTTCGGAGCGCCTGTTCTGCGAGAAAGAGCGGCTGGCAAGAGCCGCGATGGGGAGAGCGACTTGGATATCAGCACCGATTTCATGCGGCGCATCGCGCATGCCGCCGCCGCGGAAACCTTGCCGCGCTTCCGCAGCCAGGGGGTGGTCGCCAACAAGGAGGCGGGAAGCTTCGACCCGGTCACCGAGGCCGATCGCGAGGCCGAGCGCGCGATCCGGGCGCTGATCTCTTCCGAATATCCCGAGCACGGCATCCTCGGCGAAGAGCATGGCAGCCAGAACCTCACCAGCCGGCATGTCTGGGTGATCGACCCGATCGACGGCACCCGCGCCTTCATTTCCGGCATCCCGGTCTGGGGAACGCTGGTCGGGCTGACCGTCGACGGCGATGCGGTCGCCGGCATGATGTCGCAGCCTTTCACCGGCGAACTGTTCTACGCCAACGCGTCCGGGTCGCACTATGAAGGGCCGGGCGGACCGCGCAGGCTCGCGACGCGCAAGACCACCGAACTCGCGCAAGCGACGCTGTTCACGACCACGCCGGCCCTGTTCAAGGGCGATGCGCGCAAGCGCTACGATCTGTTCGAGACAAAGGTCCAGCTCGCCCGCTACGGCACCGATTGCTATGCCTTCGCCATGCTGGCTGCCGGCAGCGTCGACATTGTCACCGATCCGGGCCTGAAGCCCTACGACATCGTGGCGCTGATCCCGATCATCGAAAAGGCAGGCGGCGTCATCACCACTTTCGAAGGCGGACCGGCCGAAAACGGCGGCGACATATTGGCGGCCGCGACGCCGGAACTGCACGCGGCGGCGATGGCGGCGCTGCGCGGCTAATGCATGTCGCCCAAAAGTGCGCAGCGGTTTTGGGGGAACGACATGCATCAAAACAAAGACTTAAAGCGCGTCGACTGAATCCATTTCAGCGCGACGCGCATTAGAGCGTTTCACCGTTTCACGGAAACGGCGAACCGCTCTATCTCCTTGTTTTACGCAATTCCGGACGGAAAAGCTCACATTTTTCCTGGAATTGCTCCAAGCGGGCGCGCGATCAGGGCGCGTCGCCGGTGCCGGGAATGAAGGCGTCGAAAGCGGCGAGCAGCTGTTCGCGGTAGATGTCCTTCTCCTGCAGGATCTCGTGCTCCGCGCCGTCGATCATCAACAGCGAGCCGACGCGCAGTTTCCTGGCATAGGCTTCCACCGCCCTGGTCGAGACCACCCGGTCGGCGCCGGCGGCGACGATCAGCATCGGCACCTTGACCCTTGCCATGAAATCCGGATCGCTGACGGCTTGCGCGGCAGCGGCCGCCGCCTTCAGCCAGCGGATGGTTGGGCCGCCGAGCGCCAGCTGCGGCCAAGCCTCGTAGATGCCGACATTGCGCCGGTAGCGCTGCGGGTCCGAGGTCACCTTGTTCACCTCGAAAGGCGGCGGCACTTTCGGCCGCGGACCGAGCGCGGCGTAGAGCCAGCCGAGACCCAGCGCGCAGAAGATCGCGCAGACGCGCTGTACCGTGGCGATCGAGACCGGCAGGTCCGGCACCTCCAGAAAAGGCGCCAGCAGCACCATGCGCCGCACGCGGTTGACCATGGACGGCGAGGCAAGCAGCGCAATCACTGCCCCGGTCGAGTGGGCGAGGATGTAATAGGGGCCGCGGCAGTCGGGCAGCACGATCTCCTCGAAAAATTGCTCGAGGTCGCGTGTATAGTCGCGGAAGCTGCGGACATAGCCGCGCTGGCGGTCGCGCAACAGGCGGCTGGAGTCGCCCTGGCCGCGCCAGTCGAGGATGGCGACGCCGAAGCCGCGATCGGCGAGGTCGCGGATGGTCTCGAAATATTTCTCGATGCACTCGTTGCGCCCGGTCAGCAGAACCACCGTGCCCTGGAGCGGACGGGCGACGGCGGCGAAGACGCCGTAGCGGATCTTCTTGCCGTCACGCGTGGTGAAGAACCCGCCCGCGGCATTCTGCGGCGCGGGGTTGTCCTCGGTCAGATGGAAAAGATCCGTCATTCGGCGTGTCGTTGGTTGCTCTTTGCCCGGACGGGCGAGGCGTCGGCATGGTGATAGACGGCCAGCCGGCAAAAGCAAAGCGTTGCGAGGATCCGCGCGGCCGGCAACGTCCAAAGGGAAGGCCGGAAGTGCCTGCGGCGCACTTCCGGCCTCTGTCGATCCGGGAGGAA
>NZ_RZTO01000331.1:0-6157 GCF_003997225.1 Mesorhizobium sp. M2C.T.Ca.TU.002.02.1.1 | reverse complement strand
GCGCCGCGCTTAAAGCGCTCGACCCACGCGTCTTCGTCGACGAGCGTTTCGGCTTGCCGACGGTGCGTGACATCATTGCCGAGCTGGAAAAACCCGGACGCGACCCGCGCCCCGGCTTCAAGACCGCGACTTTCGCGGAAGGCGTCGACGACATCAAGGATTTGAAGCCAG
The DNA here is from genome assembly GCF_003997225.1 of Mesorhizobium sp. M2C.T.Ca.TU.002.02.1.1. Lineage (NCBI taxonomy): Bacteria > Pseudomonadati > Pseudomonadota > Alphaproteobacteria > Hyphomicrobiales > Phyllobacteriaceae > Mesorhizobium > Mesorhizobium sp. M2C.T.Ca.TU.002.02.1.1. Next base: position 5,986 of record NZ_RZTO01000331.1, on the reverse strand, counting down.
GCATGCTGCTCGAAGGCACGGTCACCAATGTCGCCGCCTTCGGCGCCTTCGTCGACATCGGCGTGCACCAGGACGGGCTGGTGCATGTCTCGCAACTGGCCGACCGTTTCATCAAGGATGCGCATGAGGTGGTGAAGGCCGGCGACGTGGTGAAGGTGCGCGTCGTCGACGTCGACATCAAGCGCAAGCGCATCGGCCTGTCGATGCGCAAGGATGGCGGCGAGGGTGGGGCGCCTCGCGGCGGCCAGCGCGACCACGGCGGCGGCAAGCCGGCGCCGCGATCGCCGGCACCGCAGCGCCAGCCGGAAAAGCCTTCGCAGGGCGCGTTCGGCGCGGTACTCGCCGAGGCGATGAAGCGGAAGTAGCTACCACGCGAGCACTGCCGGCTCCTTGCCGATCTGACCCAGCAGCCAATCGCGAAAACTGGCGACCGGCGGATGGCCGCGCTTGTCGTGCGGCACGACCAGATAATAGGCGCTGCGGCTCTGCATCGGTTCGCCGGGTGCGGGCACCAGCTGGCCGCGCTGCAACTCGCCGGCAATCAGGATTTCCGGCAGCAACGCCACGCCGAGGCCCGCCATGCAGGCCTGGGCGACCGTGCCGAACTGCTCGAACTGCATGCCGGGGCCCGTCGGCGCTTCCAGCCCCTGATGCTCGAACCATTCGCTCCAGGCCCCGGGGCGGGTCGCCATATGCAGCAGCGGCAGGCGGCTGATATCGGCCGGCGTGGCGATGGCGCGGGTGGCGAGGAACTCGGGCGAAACCACCGGCATCACGGTTTCGCGCATCAAAAGCGTGCTCTCGGCGTCCGGCCAGTCGGGCATGCCGTGATGGATCGCGGCATCGAGCCGCTCGCGGGCAAAGTCGAACCGCCCGATGCGGGTGGCGAAATTGATGGTGATGTCGGGATGACGGGCGACGAAATCCGGGATCAACGGCATCAGCCAGCGCGTGCCGAAGGTCGGCAGAATGGCAAGGTTGAGAACACCACTATGCCGATTGCTCATCAATCCAAGCGCAGCATCACGCAACTGGCCAAGCGCGGAGCGCACCGCTTCGGCATAGGTCTCGCCTGCGGCTGAGAGCCGGACGTTGCGGCTGTCGCGCTCGAACAGCCGACGCCCGAACTGTTCTTCCAGCAGGTTGATCTGCCGGCTGACGGCGCCTTGGGTCAGGTCGAGCTCGCGCGCGGCGGCGGTGAAGGAGCCGAGGCGCGCCACCGCCTCGAAGGCGGCGAGCGCGGCGGTGTTCGGCAAAAGGCGGCGCTGGACGTTCATGATCCATTACTAATGCTCATTGATCCGCGATGCAATTTCGTTTGATTTTTCCCCTGTGCGGGCGGATAAGCCGGGCACATCGAAATACTGGGAGCCCGAGGCCATGGCCGCCGAGAAGAACGCTTTCGTCTGGAACGATCCTTTCCTGATCGAGGACCAGCTTTCCGAGGATGAGCGCATGGTGCGCGACGGCGCGGCCGCCTTCGCCGCCGACAAGCTCGCGCCGCGCATCGAGGAAGCCTATGCCGACGAGAAGACCGACCCGTCGATCTTCCGCGAGATGGGCGAGGCGGGCCTGCTCGGCATCACCATTCCGGAAGAATATGGCGGGCTGGGCGCCGGATACGTGACCTATGGCCTGGTGGCGCGGGAAGTCGAGCGCATCGATTCCGGCTATCGCTCGATGATGAGCGTGCAGTCCTCGCTGGTCATGTATCCGATCCATGCCTATGGCTCGGAAGCGCAGCGCAAGAAGTATCTGCCCAAGCTGGCGTCGGGGGAATGGATCGGCTGCTTCGGCCTCACCGAGCCGGATGCCGGCTCCGATCCGGGCGGCATGAAGACGCGCGCCGAGAAGACAGCCAACGGCTACAAGCTCTCCGGCTCCAAGATGTGGATCTCCAACGCGCCGATCGCCGACGTCTTCGTCGTCTGGGCGAAGTCGGCCGCGCATGACAACCAGATCCGTGGTTTCGTGCTCGAAAAGGGCATGAGGGGGCTTTCGGCGCCGAAGATCGGCGGCAAGCTCAGCCTCCGCGCCTCGATCACCGGCGAGGTGGTGATGGAGGGCGTCGAGGTCGGCGAGGACGCGCTGCTGCCCAATGTCTCGGGCCTGAAAGGCCCGTTCGGCTGCCTCAACCGGGCGCGTTACGGCATCTCCTGGGGCGCCATGGGTGCGGCGGAAGATTGCTGGCATCGGGCGCGGCAGTACGGTCTCGACAGGAAACAGTTCGGCAAGCCGCTCGCCGGCACGCAGCTCTTCCAGAAGAAACTGGCCGACATGCAGACGGAGATCGCGCTTGGACTGCAGGGTTCGTTGCGCGTCGGCCGGCTGATGGACGAAGGCAAGATGGCGCCGGAAATGATCTCCATCGTCAAACGCAACAATTGCGGCAAAGCGCTCGACATCGCCCGCCAGGCCCGCGACATGCATGGCGGCAACGGCATCCAGATCGGCTACCACGTCATGCGCCATGCGCAGAACCTGGAGACGGTCAACACCTATGAAGGCACGCATGACGTGCATGCGCTGATCCTGGGACGGGCGCAGACGGGTATTCAGGCGTTCTTCTGAGCCGGCAACGCTGCTTAAATTAGGTGCAGCGCAACATCTCTGCTTGGAGAAGGGCCAGCATTTATGTCAGGGTTCGGCGGATTGAAACGCCGAACTCCGGGGCACCATGGCAATTCTGGCAGCCGTCCATCACCTGACCCACTACAAGTATGACCGGCCGGTAGTGCTCGGTCCCCAGGTGATCAGGCTGCAGCCGGCGCCGCATTCGCGCACCAAGGTGCTCAGCCACTCGCTGAAGGTCGAGCCGGCAAACCACTTCGTCAACCTGCAGCAGGACCCCTACGGCAACTTCCTCGCGCGCTTCGTCTTCCCGGAGCCGGTGAGCGAGCTGAAGATCGAGGTCGACCTCGTCGCCGACATGACGGTCTACAATCCGTTCGACTTCTTCGTCGAGGAGAGCGCCGAGACCTTTCCGTTCGATTACCCGGAAGAGATCAGGGAAGACCTCGCCATCTACCGGAAACCGGAGCCGGCAGGACCGCTGTTGTCGAAATTCCTGGAAAGCATCGACCGCAGCCCGACGAACACCGTCAATTTCCTGGTCGGCCTCAATGCAAGGCTGCAGCGCGAGATCGCCTATATCGTGCGCATGGAGACCGGCGTCTATTCGCCGGAAGAGACGCTCGCCGCGGCCAAGGGCTCGTGCCGGGATTCCAGCTGGCTCCTGGTGCAGATCCTGCGCAATCTGGGCATCGCCGCGCGCTTCGTCTCCGGCTATCTGATCCAGCTCAAGCCAGATCTCGTCGCGCTCGACGGACCGCCCGGGACGGCGGTCGACTTCACCGACCTGCATGCCTGGTGCGAGGTCTATATTCCGGGCGCCGGCTGGATCGGTTTCGACCCGACCTCCGGCCTACTCACCGGCGAAAGCCATGTTCCGCTCGCCGCGACGCCGCATTTTCGCAATGCAGCGCCCATCTCCGGCATGGCGAGCTTCGCCAATGTCGACTTTGGCTTCGACATGCGGGTCGACCGGATCGCCGAGCATCCGCGCATCACCAAGCCGTTTTCGGATGAAAGCTGGGAGGCGCTCGACCAACTGGGCGAAAAAGTCGACGCGGCACTGAAGGACGGGGACGTGCGGCTCACAATGGGCGGCGAGCCGACCTTCGTGTCGATCGACGATTTCGAATCCGCGGAATGGAACACCGCGGCTGTCGGTCCGACCAAGCGCGACAAGGCCGACCAGCTCATCCGCCGGCTGCGCGAGCGCTTCGCGCCGGGCGGTTTTCTGCATTACGGCCAGGGGAAATGGTATCCGGGCGAGAGCCTGCCGCGCTGGACCTTCTCGCTCTACTGGCGCACCGACGGCGAGCCGGTCTGGCGCGATCCGTCGCTGATCGCGAGGGAAAACGGTAATGCCGCGGTCGGGCCCGAACAGGCCGAAAGCCTGCTCAAGGCGGTCGCCGGCGAACTCGGCATCGACAAGGCGATGGTGAGCGAGGCCTATGAGGATCCGGGCGAGTGGCTGCTCAAGGAAGGCAAGCTGCCCGACAATGTCGACCCGTCGAATTCCAAGCTGGAAGACCCGGAAGAGCGCAGCCGCATGGCGCGCGTCTTCGAGCGCGGCCTGACCAGGCCGTCCGGCTATGTGCTGCCGGTGCAGCGCTGGAACAGCCAGGCCGCCGGCCAGCGCTGGCGCTCGGAGAAATGGAAGACCCGGCGCGGCCGCCTGTTCCTTGTGCCCGGCGACTCTCCGGTCGGCTACCGCCTGCCGCTCGGTGCGCTGCCTTACGTGCCGCCGGCGCAATTCCCTTATATCGTGCCGGTCGATCCGTCCGTGCCGCGCGGCGCGCTGCCGGCGCGCGATGCCATCCTGCCGGAAGCTCCGGCCGGCGGCGCCGACGAAATGGCGCGTCAGCAGGCGGAGGCGTCCTTCACGGCCGCCACGGCCCAGCAGGACCGGGTCGAGCAGCAACTGACCGAGATCGGCGGCGCGGTGCGCACCGCGCTCACCGTCGAACCGCGCGACGGCCGGCTCTGCGTGTTCATGCCGCCGGTCGAGGCGCTGGAAGACTATCTCGAACTGGTGGCGGCGGCGGAGAACGCGGCCAAGGCGATCGGCCTGCCGGTGCATATCGAAGGCTACGCTCCGCCGCACGATCCGCGCCTCAACGTCATCCGTGTGGCGCCGGACCCCGGCGTCATCGAAGTCAACATCCATCCGGCCGCGAACTGGCGGGAATGCGTCGCGACGACGAGCGCGATCTACGAGGAGGCGCGGCAATCGCGGCTCGGCACCGACAAATTCATGATCGACGGCCGCCACACCGGCACCGGCGGCGGCAACCATGTAGTGGTCGGCGGCGCGACGCCCAATGACAGTCCGTTCCTGCGCCGGCCGGACTTGTTGAAGAGCCTGGTGCTGCAATGGCAACGGCATCCGTCGCTGTCCTATCTGTTTTCGGGCCTTTTCATCGGTCCCACCAGCCAGGCGCCGCGCATCGACGAAGCGCGGCACGATTCGCTTTACGAGCTTGAGATCGCGCTGGCGCAGGTGCCGCATCCCGACACCGGCACGGCACCCTTGCCCTGGCTGGTCGACCGGCTGTTCCGCAACCTCCTGACCGACGTGACCGGCAACACGCACCGTTCGGAAATCTGCATCGACAAATTGTTCTCGCCGGACGGTCCGACCGGCCGGCTCGGGCTGGTCGAGTTCCGCGGTTTCGAGATGCCGCCCAATGCGCGCATGTCGCTTGCGCAGCAATTGCTGGTCCGCGCCATCATCGCGCGCGCCTGGAAGAACCCGCTCGAGGGCCGCTTCGTGCGCTGGGGCACCTCGCTGCATGACCGTTTCATGCTGCCGCATCATGTCTGGGCGGATTTCCTCGACGTGCTGGAAGACCTGAAGCTCAACGGCTTCGATCTCCGCCCGGAATGGTTCGCCGCCCAGCTCGAGTTCCGCTTCCCGTTCTGCGGCGAGGTTCGGCATGCCGGCGTCAAGCTGGAGCTCAGGCAGGCGCTGGAGCCATGGCACGTGATGGGCGAGCAGGGCGCGATCGGCGGCACTGTGCGGTTTGTGGACTCCTCGGTCGAGCGGCTGCAGGTGCGCGCCGAAGGCCTCAATCCGGAGCGTCACGCCATCGTCTGCAACGGCCGCATCGTGCCGATGAAGGTGACGGACAATCGCGAGGTCGCGGTGGCGGGCGTGCGCTTCAAGGCCTGGCAGCCGGCGTCCGGCCTGCATCCGGCGCTGCCGGTCAACACGCCGCTGGTCTTCGACATCTACGACCGCTGGTCGGGCCGCTCGGTCGGCGGCTGCGTCTACCATGTCGCGCATCCGGGCGGCCGCAATTACGACACCTTCCCGGTCAACGGCAACGAGGCCGAGGCGCGGCGGCTTGCCCGGTTCGAACCGCGCGGCCACACGCCGGGCGGCTATGTGCTGCGTGACGAAGAAGCTTCTGAAGAG
>NZ_RZTO01000330.1:0-6166 GCF_003997225.1 Mesorhizobium sp. M2C.T.Ca.TU.002.02.1.1 | reverse complement strand
ATACATAATAAACAAGCATGAGCTGTTACTTATGTATAATAAACAGATCTGATCCTTGCCGGATGTTGATTTTACAGACAAATGGTAGCGCTACCATCCGAGGCTGTAAAGCGCCGCCTTCGTCATTTTTCCGTGTTCTTCAGAGCGCTTCAAGGAACACCGCGCAGCGGTTGGCCCGGCGTTTCCGCCGCAGCCCCAAAGCGCGTCGCGATCTTTCAGATTCGCTCCATGCGCTTTAGGTTTTGATCTTTACGCATGTCTTTGTCTCGAAACCGGTTTCCACTTTCGGGAGACATGCTTTAACGCGCGGTGCTCTCGCGCCGAATGAGCTCGAAACCGAGGTCGACGATCCGCTGTTCCGGCCGGTTCCCGGCGATCGCCGCCAGCGCCATGGCGACGGCGCGCGTGCCGATTTCATAGCGATGCGTACGCACGCTGGTGATCGAAGGAAACGACACCTGCATCATGTCGAGATCATTGAAGCCGACAATGCCGATCTGCTTCGGCACGTCGAGCGATGCCCGATGGCATTCGAACAGGACGCCGAGCGCGATATCGTCGTTGTTGCAGAACACGCCGTCGAGCGTCGGCATCTTGGCCAGCGCGTCGCGGAACAGCTCGCGTCCGAGGCTCACGCTTGACGGCACCGGCGTCGTGGTGATCAGGCGCGGATCGAACAAGCCGGCGGCTTCCATGGCAGCGCGATAGCCGGCAAGGCGCCGCTGCGAGCGCGGATCCATCCTGGCGCCGATGAAGCCGACCTTGCGGTATCCGGCTTCAAGGAGGTGCTCGGCGGCCGTCCTGCCGCCATCGAGATGCGAGAAGCCGACCATCATGTCGACCGGGTCCGGCCCGGTTTCCATCACCTGCACCACCGGACAGCCGGCGTTCTCCAGCAGCCGCCGTGCGCTGGGCGTCTGGTCGATGCCGGCCACGATCAGCGCCGCCGGGCGTTGCGATCCGAAGACCTGCAACAGCCGCTCTTCCTCGAGGCCCGAATAATGGGTGTTGCCGATCTGGATGCGGAACGGACTGTCGGAAAGACTGTCATAGATGCCGCGCACCACCTCGGCGAAGACGTTGTTGGTGAGCGAGGGCACCAGCACGCCGAACACCTCGGCGCGCGCCGAGGCAAGCGCGCGGGCGTTCGGGTCGGGCACGTAGCCAAGCTCGTCCACCGCGGCCTGGATCTGCCGTCGAAGATCCTCCGAGACCCGCCCGGGCTCGCGCAGCGCGCGCGACACGGTGATGGCGCCGACACCGGCCTTGCGCGCCACATCGGCGATGGTCGGACGGCCGCCGCCGCGACGGGAGCGCGGCTTGCTCAAGGGCGTGCCTCGCGCGGCAAGCCCCGCCCGCTGCGCGCCTGCAATGCCATTGACCCTGGTGTCGCCATCCCGCAGGCCTGTACCGCGTTCATCAAAGCATGTCTCCCGAACCGATTTCGGGACAAAGACATGCGCAGAATCAAGAGCCTAAAGCGCAGAGAGCGAATCTGAAAGATCGCAACGCGCTTTAGCCTTGGCGTCGCGCAGCCGCGATTTGTTGTCAAGCCGAAGCGTCTTCCTGGAAAAGCGCCAGCGCGAGCTCGTCAGGCCACGGCGACGCCGCCGCGCCTTGCCTTCCAGAACACCAGAACCATCACCAGGATGTTGAGCAGGTTCCAGGCAATTCCGTTCAGGAAGGCGGCCGAATAGGAACCAGTGAGGTCGTATATCCAACCCGACATCCAGCCACCGATAGCCATGCCGAAAATGGTCGCCATGATGACGATGCCCACGCGTTGGCCGGCCTCTTTGGCGGGCATGTATTCCCGCACGATGATCGCATAGCAAGGCACGATGCCGCCTTGCGATAGGCCAAACACCAGCGAGACGGCGTAGAGCGAGGCGAGCCCGTCGAAGGGAATATAAAAGAACAGCGACAGGCATTGCAGCACCGAACCGATCAGCAAGGTCTTCACCCCGCCGATCCGATCGGCGACGAAGCCGGAAGCGAGGCGGCTGACGACGCCGGCGGCCATCATGATCGAAAGCATGTCGGCGCCATGCGCGACGCCATAGCCGAGGTCCATGCAATAGGCGACGATATGCACCTGCGGCATCGACATCGCCACGCAGCAGCCCAGACCGGCTATCACCAGCAGCATCTGAAGTGCCGCCGGCGACAATGCAATCGGCTGGACCGGGCGGGTGCCTGGCGAGCCTGCCACGACCACTGGAGCACGACGGCGCAGCATCAGGACCAGCGGCACCATCGTCACAAGGCACGCGATGCCGATCGCCAGATAGGTGAAGCGCCAGCCCTCCGCCCTCATCAGCGGCGGTATGATCGCCGGCCACACCGTTCCGGCGAGATAGCTGCCGGACGCAGCCGCAGCCACCGCAACGCCGCGCCGCCGATTGAACCAGTGCGAGATGTCGGCGATCAGCGGTCCGAAAATCGCCGATGTCCCCAACCCGATCAGCAGGCCTTGAGCGAGCGTGAATTGCAGGATCGAACCGGAGAGCGACGCCAGCAGGAAGCCGGCAGCCAGCGCCGTCGAGGAAACAAGCGCCGGAATCCAGTAGCCGACACGATCGATGGCGCGCCCGACCAGCACATTGCCAGCTGCGAAGCCAACCATGGTCGCGGTGTAAGGCATCGAGGCCGCGGCACGATCGACGCCGAACTCTGCCTGGACCGCCGGCAGAACGACGACCACCGCCCACATGCCGACGCCCCCTATGGTCGCCAACAATACGGAAATGGCCAACCTCGTCCAGGCATAGCTACTGTCTATGCCTGGGAGCGCTGCATTGCTGGAGATCGTCGTCAAGGCGTTCCTGTCCGCTGTTCTCGAAGTCGGCGGTTCGGCCTCCACTATCGGCGCATTTGCCGAGCCGAGCAGCGCCAGGACGCACAATTCGGTGACTCCAGAGCCTGGAACCCGTCTCTCCTCCTGGAGTTTTGCCTTGAGGAAGGAGTTTGCCATGACCGCCAAAAAGAAATGGTCGGCCGACGTGACCGAGCACAGCGATGCGCTGGATCTCGAGGAGCACGTCTTCGAATCCGACGACGCCAAGAAGATCGCCGCCTCGCTCAAGCGCTCGGCCGAGCACAGCGACCGCCGCAAGGCCGAGCCGTTCCAGTCCGCTATGTCGATGTTGAATTTCTACATCAACCGCGCCGGCAGGAACCTGCCCGAAGAGCGCAAGAGGGTGCTGGAGAAGGCGAAGGACGAGCTGCGCGTCGCCTTCGGCCGCGAGAAGCAGGATTAGGTTCTGCGACTGGAGGTCCGTTGAGATTCAGGTCAGGTCGAACTGAGAGGCTTCCGAGAACCGGAGCGGAGCGTACTTGAAGTACGCGAGCGCCGGAAGCGCAGGAAGCCGTCACTCGCAAGCCGGCCTCACCTGAATATCGATGGACCTTAACGCGACTGGATCACGTCGTCCGTATTGGCGAGCAGCTTGCGGACAGCGCTGCGCGCCGCATCCGGCCTTTGCAGGCGGATATTCCTCTCGATCGCCTCATGCAGCTTCTGGGCATGCTGCAGATTGTCGAGCTCGCGGGTCGTGTAGGTGAAGAGATGGTCGAAGGCGGATTCGATCAGCACGCCGAGCGGCACCAGCAAGTCGTTGCCCGAGGCCCTGAGGATGGCAAGATGGAAGCGCGTGTCGGCGCGGGTGCGCTCCTGCAGGTTGGTCGCTTCCCCCATCTCGCGGCAGGCCTGGCTGATTTCGGCCATCTGCTCGTCTGTGCGCCGCATCGCCGCGAAGGCCGTCGCCTCCGGCTCGATGATGTGGCGGAACTCCTGCACAGTCCTGAGGAAAACCTCGCGGTCCGGCGACGTCGCGTACCAGGACAGCACGTCGCGGTCGAGCAGGTTCCAGCGTTCCTTCGGTTCGACCCAGCTGCCGATCTTCGGCCGCGACGACAGAAGGCTCTTGGCCATCAGCATCTTGATCGCCTCGCGCACCGCGGAGCGGCTGACGTCGAAGGTCTCCGACCATTTTGCTTCATTGGGCAGGATGGTGCCCGGCGGATAGTCGCCGCGCACGATGCGAAGCCCGATTTCGCTGGCCAGGGACGTGTGCACGCTGGCGCCCGGGATGCGTGGCGCGTCGGCCCGGCGGAAGCCGGCCGGACGCTCCGCAGCCGTCGTCTTCGTCGGCTTCTTTTCGTTGTTCGGCTTCGCGTCCCGCATAGGTCCAGAAAATCCCGTTTTCAGAGCCTGTCAAGCACGGCAGGCCCGCTTTGCCGCAACCTGCGCAGATGTGCACAGCTCAACCGGCATTTGGCGTCGCCTCAGGCCGATTTGACGTATTTGCGCCAGCTATGCTCAGGTCGGAAGCCGAGCATGTCGCGCGCCTTGCGGTTCGAAAGCAGCGTCTCATATTCGCCAAGCTCGGCCTTGACCGGCACGTCCGGATAAAAGCGCTTCAACAGCTCCGCCGTCGGCAGGTCGGACGAGGTATCGTCATTGGCCGCGTTGAACACCTGATAGCCCAGGCCATCCTTCTCGATGGCCCGCAAGGTGATCTGGCCGAGATCGCGCGCGTCGACGTAGCTCCACGCGATTCGCTTGCGGAAGCCGGGATCGGCGAACCATTTCGGGAACAGCGAATATTCGTGCGGCTCGATGACGTTGCCGATACGCAGCGCGTAGATGTCGGCGCCGCTGCGCAGCGCGAAGGCCCGCGCCGTCTTCTCGTTGACGATCTTCGACAGGGCGTAAGAGTCCATCGGGTCGACATCATAATCCTCGTCGAGCGGAAAATGCATCGGATTGCGCGGCTCGTTGGCGAAGACAAGGCCGTAGGTGGTCTCGCTGGAAGCGATGATCACCTTGCGTATGCCGAGCTTCACCGCCGCCTCGACGACGTTGTAGGTGCCCATCGCGTTGATGCGGAACACCTCGTTGTCCGGCGTGATCATGATGCGCGGGATCGCCGCGAAATGCACCACGGCGTCGACCGGCTGCGCCCGCAGCGACGGGTCGAACTCGTGCAGACCCATATAGCTCGACAGCGCATTGAACACCTGCCCGCTGTCGGTGATGTCGGTGATCAGCGTGCGCACCTTCGGATTGTCGAGCGGCTTGGTGTCGATGTTGAGCACCTGACAGCCATGTTCGACCAGATACTGAACGACATGCCGGCCGGCCTTGCCGCTGCCGCCGGTGAACATGATCCGCTTCGTCATTTTACCCTCCACAAGGCTCGGGAATTATGTGTATTGTCAGACAATATGGCATTCCGCAATCGCCCGCCACCCGCGATCCGCGGAAACCTTCTCGACAATCGCCCGCCGCGCGGGCGCCCATCACCATGAAAGACAGGGAAGAGACGACATGAGCACCACCGCTGCCCGCGAAAACATCGGTTTCATCGGCCTGGGCCTGATGGGGCACGGCATCGCCAAGAACATCATCGACAAGGGCTATCCACTCACCTTCCTCGGCCGCAAGAACCGCAAGCCCGCGGAAGACCTTCTGGGCCGCGGCGCCAGGGAAGCGGCCACCCCTAAGGAGGTGGCTGCGGCTTCCGACATCGTCTTCATCTGCGTCACCGGCTCGCGCGAGGTGGAGGCGATCATCCGCGGCCCCGGCGGACTGAAGGAGGGCCTCAAGCAAGGTTCGGTCGTCGTCGATTGCTCGACCTCCGATCCGGTCTCGACCGTGGCGCTGGCCGCCGAGCTCAAGGCGCTCGGCGTCGACTATGTCGATGCCCCGCTCAGCCGCACGCCCAAGGAGGCCTGGGAAGGCACGCTCGACGCCATGGTCGGCGCGCCGGACCCTGTGTTCGCCAGGCTGAAGCCGGTGATCGAGACCTGGGCCGGCCGCATCGTCCATATCGGCGACACCGGCGACGGCCATCGCATGAAGCTGCTCAACAACTTCGTCTCGCTGGGCTATGCGGCGATCTATTCGGAGGCTCTGGCGCTGGCGCAGAAGGTCGGCATCTCGCCGCAGCGCTTCGACAGCGTCATCCGCAACGGCCGCATGGATTGCGGCTTCTACCAGACCTTCATGCGCTGGACGCTGGAGGGCGACCGCGACGCGCACAAGTTCAGCATCGCCAATGCCTTCAAGGACCTTACCTATCTGGAATCGATGGCGGGCGCCGCCGGCATCGCCAACCCGCTCGGCAACGCGACCAAGAATTCCTTCGCCACGGCCTTCGCC
>NZ_RZTO01000032.1:0-16854 GCF_003997225.1 Mesorhizobium sp. M2C.T.Ca.TU.002.02.1.1 | reverse complement strand
GTCATGCATCACCGACTTCTTATCGCCCTGCAGCGTCTGCGCGATCGCCTCCATCGGCACGATGTCGACCGCCACCGACTCCACGTCGGAGGCCGGCATGGCCGGCGGCGACGACAGCGTGAACAACCCGAAGGCCAGCGCCACCGCATGCAAGATCACCGATGAGGTGAGACCGGTCCGCATCTGGCGTCTACTGATCCTGTTCCTGCAGCGAGACGAGGCCGATATTCTTGTAGCCGGCCGCCGAAATGCGGGCCATGACCTTCATCGCCGTGCCGTAATCGGTCGACTTGTCGCCGCGGATGAAGATGCGCTCGTCATAGCCGGTCTTGGAAATCGCCTGCAGCTTGGCCACCAACTCGTCGATCGGGATTTCGGTCTCCTGCAGGAAAATCTTCCCCGTGGCGTCGATCGACACGGTGATCGGCTGCGTGTCGACATTCATCGCCTTGGCCTGCGTGTCCGGCAGGTCGATCGGCACCCCGACGGTGAGCAGCGGCGCCGCGACCATGAAGATGATCAACAGCACCAGCATCACGTCGACCATCGGCGTGACGTTGATTTCCGACATCAGGGCATGGTGACGGCCGCGGCGCCTATGACCGCGCCCGCCTCGCCCCGAGCTACCTGCGCCAGCAGCAGACATCCCCATGATCGTTCCTCAGGCCTTCTGCGCTACTTTTTCATCGATTTGGCGCGAGAGTATGGCGGAGAACTCGTCCGAGAACCCTTCCATGCGCACGCCGAGCTTGTTCGCGTCCGATGACAGCTTGTTGTAGGCGATGACCGCCGGAATGGCCGCGAGCAGGCCGATCGCGGTCGCGAGCAGCGCTTCCGCGATGCCGGGCGCCACCACCGAAAGGCTGGTGTTTTTCGAGGCGGCGATCGCCTGGAACGACGTCATGATGCCGATGACGGTGCCGAACAGGCCGATGAATGGCGCGGCCGAGCCGGTGGTGGCGAGGAAGCCGAGGCGGCCCTCCAGCCTTTCCATCTCGCGCGTCAATGCCAGGTCCATGGCCTTGTCGATGCGCGTCTGCAGCGCCAGCGGCGATTTCGCGCCCTTTTCGAAACTCTTCTTCCATTCGCGCATGGCGGCGACGAAGATCGCGCCCATGCCGGTGGTCTTTCGGTCGGCCAGCGTGCGGTAGAGGTCCTCGAGCGATTGCCCGGACCAGAAGACCTGTTCGAAGCGGTTCAGCGCCAATTTCATCCGGCTATAGGCGACGAGCTTGTCGATGATGATCGCCCAGGTCCAGATCGAGGCGCAGAGCAGGCCGATCATGACCAGCTTGACCACCCAGCCGGCCTGCATGAACAGGGCCCAGATCGACAAATGCGCTGCCGGATCGGCAAGAGCGATGTTTTCCATGACTTAAGTCCTTAAGGTTTTCCGGGCATCGCTGGCGGCTGGCCCATGGGCATTCCTTTGGTCCGATCGCGCGAAGCTTGAAGCTTGCGGGATAAGCCCCGAATGCACCGTTTCGCGGCCTTTTCGAGGCAAATATTGGTGAAAGGAAGGCGCACGAATTGCGCCAATCTTCGCCAATTCCTTCATGAACCGTTATGGTTAAGGATGGGTTAGGACGTGAGGCGCGGCGCATTGCCGCGCATGGCTTGGGCGACATCAGACGAGACGTGCTCCAAGGGCAAGCTGAGATTCAGGTCAGGCCGAGCCGAGAACGATAGCTTCCGAGAACCGGAGCGGAGCGTACTTGAAGTACGTGAGCACCGGAAGCGCAGGAAGCCGTCGTTCGCAGGCCGGCCTCACCTGAATATCAGCTTGCCCGAGGCATGAAGGCGGCAATCCACTCCTTCGGGAAGCGCTTCGGGCGGCCGCTTTCGCCGACGATCGCCGCTTCGACTTTCGCCTCCACAAGCACGTCGCCGCCGCGCTTCAATTGCTGGCCCATGAAGATGCGGGCGCCTGAAATAGCGTCGGTGCGCGTGTCGATGGTGAGGATATCGTCCATGCGCGCCGGCGAGCGGAAGTCGATCTCCATGCGCCGGACCACCCAGACGATGCGCTCGCCATGCTTGCCGTCCAGGAGCTCGGTGTGGTGGACGCCGGTCAGCCTCAGATAGTCGGAGCGGCCGCGTTCGAGGAATTCGAGATAGCGCGCATGATAGACGACGCCGGAGAAATCGGTATCGGCATAGTAGACCCTCGCCATCAGCCGGTGGCCGAAATCCGTCAGCGCTCCGGAAAGCCCGGCGCTGAGCGCCGCCGATTCACCATGATCGTCCATCGCGCTTTCCTTTTTCGGCCCAGAAAGGCACCTAAAGCCCGACGGGCTTTAGGAATCTTTGCGCGTGCCGTTGCCCCAAACCGCTCCACAGTTTTGGGCGACACGCATAGTCTCGCGCGGGAACGGGATGGCACTGTTGGGCACGATGATCAAGACCTTGATGGCGGCAGTTTGTGCGCTCGCCATGCTGGCGCTTCCGGCCGGGGCGGCGACGTTCTCGATGAAGCGCGGCCTCAATCTCGACCAGTGGGTGACCTGGCCGGCCGAGGACAAATGGGGGGAGCGCCAGGCGATCCTGCCTTATCCGGAGTGGCGCAAATTCCTCAAGGCGGACGATCTCGAGGCGCTGAAGGATGCAGGCTTCGACTTCCTGCGCATGCCGGTCGATCCCGCGCCCTTTCTCTCGGACCGGACCGCGGCCCTTCGTGGCGACCTCTTTGCCAGCGTCCTGGACTCCGCGCGCATGATCAACCGCGCCGGCCTGAAAGTGGTCGTCGACCTGCATCTGATTCCCGCCGGCGGCAACCGCAAGATCGGCATGAGCGAGGTGATGGATAACCCAGCGACGTTCGACGCGTATGTCGACGTCGTGCGCGCCATGGCAAAGACACTCGCCAGGGAAGACCCGCGGCTTGTCGCGCTGGAGCTGATGAACGAGCCGATCGTCGATTGCGACGAGAACGGCACCAGTCTTTGGCCCGACCGCCAGAAGCAGCTTTTCGCGGCCGCGCGCGCTTCCGCCACAAGGCTGACGCTTGTGCTCACCGGCGGCTGCTACTCGAACGCAGCCTCCTTGGCGAAGGTCGATCCGAAAGCGATCGCGGACGATAACATCATCTGGGCCTTCCACTCCTACGATCCATTCCTTTTGACGCATCAGGGCGCGACCTGGGCCGGTGATTTCATCCAATACGTCACCGGCCTGCCCTACCCGCTGACGGCCGTTCCGAAAGCGCGGCTGGATATGGCGCTGGACACGATCCGCGACCGGATCAGGACTGAGGCGCCCTGGGCGCGGCAAAGCGGCCTGCTCGCCTATCTCGACGAGCAAGTGTCGGCGATGGACACCACCGAGAAGCTGCTTGGCGTGATGGACGCGCCCTTCGCGACGGTCGATGCCTGGGCGAGGGCCAACGGCGTCAAGCCGCAGGATATCACGCTCGGCGAATTCGGCATGATCCGCAAGGAATACGGCAACGGCTTCGTCATGCCGGCCGCATACCGCACGGCCTATGTGCGCGACATGATCGCCCGCGCCGAGGCGCATGGCTTCTCCTGGTCGGTATGGAGCTATGGCGGCGCCTTCGGCATCGTCGATGCATTCGACGGCGAGAAGGCGGAACCCGACGTGATGGATATGATCAGGTCGCTTCATTAGCCCCAAGGTCGATCTGCAGTATCTCCGGCCGCACCCCGAAACGGATCGGGGCGATGCTGAAGCCGAGACCTCCCGAGACGATCAGGTTGCGGTCGTTTTCCACGACATGGCCATAGGCATAGCGGTTGCCATAGGCCGAAGGCACGACCGGTGAATAGCCGAACAGCCGTACCTGTCCGCCATGCGTGTGTCCGGACAGCGTCAGCGAAACCCGCCACGGCACTTTCGGGAAAATGTCCGGCTCATGCGCAAGCAGGATGATGGGGGCGGTGTCGCCGACCTTGGCCAGCGTGCCGGGAAGGTCGTCGAGGCCGGTGAGTCCTCTGCGGCCCTTCGCCTTGTCCGGCAACAGCGCAATCTGGTCGGCCAGCCCGGCGATCCAGAAACCCTGGCCGTCCTTTTCCAGGCGCACGACGTCGTTCTCCAGCACCGGAATGCCGACGGCCTCCAGCGCCTTGCGCGAAATGGTCGGGCCGCCCCCGGCGGCTTGAGCGGCGCGGTCCTCCCACCAGTCGTGATTGCCGAGGATCGAGAACACGCCAAGCGGCGCCTTGAGCCCGGAGAGCGCGGGCGCCCATTCCGATGCGTTCACCCAGCCGGTCACCATCCGGGTGCCGGCGGGATAGTCGCCGAGCATGACGATGACGTCCGGCTGCAGCGCATTGGCCTGCTCGACCAGCGCTGCGATCCGTTCCGGCGTCATCCAGGGCCGGCAGGCATGGATGTCGGCCAGCGCCACGACGCGCAGCTTGAGCCCGGCCGGCCAATGCGGCGGCGTCAGCGTGTAGCGCTTCACATGGGAGAGCAGCATCGGCTCGATGCCGACCGCATAGGCGCCGAGCGACACCATGGCGAAGGCCGAGCCGCCGACGAGGCGCAGGAAGGCGCGTCTGGTGATCATGGATCGGCCCAAGCCCCTTGGGAATCTATCAGGGAGCTGCCTTAAAGGCGGCAATTGCGCCCTGAGCTAGGCCGAGGCGCGCAGATTCTGCGCAGATCGGCCCGCCGCTCGGCCGAACGGCGAACAAATCTGCGTTACTCTTCCTGGAACAGGCTGATCTGCTGCTGGGCGATGTCCTTGGGCGGATCGAGGCCGAGATGGCGCCAGGCATTGGCGGTCAGCACGCGGCCGCGCGGCGTGCGCTGGATGAAGCCCTGCTGGATGAGATAGGGCTCGATGATGTCCTCGATCGCGTCGCGCGGCTCGGAGAGCCCGGCAGCGATCGTCTCGATGCCAACCGGGCCGCCGCCGAAATTGCGCGCGATCATCGACAGATAGCGGCGGTCGAGCGCGTCGAGGCCGAGCGCGTCGACCTCCAGCCTGGTCAGCGCCTCGTCGGCGATCTTCCTGTCGACATGGCCATCCCCGGCGACGCTGGCGAAGTCGCGCACGCGGCGCAACAGCCGGCCGGCGATGCGCGGCGTGCCGCGGGCGCGGCGCGCGATCTCCACCGCGCCGTCGTCGCCGAGCGGCATCGAGAGAATCCGTGCGCCGCGCCGCACGATCTGCTCCAGCTCCTCGACCGTGTAGAAATTGAGCCGCACCGGAATGCCGAAGCGGTCGCGCAGTGGATTGGTCAGGAGCCCGAGCCGGGTTGTTGCCGCGACCAAGGTGAAACGGGCGAGGTCGATCTTGACCGAGCGCGCCGCCGGCCCCTCGCCGATGATCAGGTCGAGCTGGAAATCCTCCATCGCCGGATAGAGGATTTCCTCGACCGCCGGATTGAGGCGATGGATCTCGTCGATGAAGAGGACGTCGCGCTCTTCCAGGTTGGTGAGCAGCGCCGCGAGATCGCCGGCCTTGGCGATGACCGGGCCGGAGGTGGAGCGGAAGTTGACGCCGAGCTCGCGCGCCATGATCTGCGCCAGCGTCGTCTTGCCGAGCCCGGGCGGGCCGACGAACAGCACATGATCGAGCGCCTCGCCGCGGCTCTTGGCGGCGTCGACAAAAACCTTGAGATTGGCGCGCACCGCCGCCTGGCCGACGAATTCGTCGAGCGACTGCGGCCGCAGTGTCTGGTCGGCGTCCTCGCCGCGCTTGTCGGGGGCAATGAGGCGGGGCGAAAGGCTCATGCCGCGCCCTCTGTGCGCGGCGCAACCCCGACAAGCGGAAGGCCAACCGCGTCCCTTACTGCAGCATCGACTTCTTCCAGCGTGGCCGGACCACCGAACGGATCGCCCAGAAACCCAGCAAGGTCAGCGAATTCAAGATTGCGTGGGGTGCCGATCAGGCGGCCGTCCATGACCGTCAAGGCAACCTTGTCGCCGGCCTTGAGCGAGAGCGCGTCGCGAACATGCTTTGGAATCGTCATCTGCCCCTTGGAAGTCAGATTGGCATCTGCGCCCATATTCCTATTTCGGGCAAATGTCACCGCGCCAGTTCCTTCAGGCCGAAGCGGATCAGCTTGGACGCATCCGCGCCCTCGCCGGCCGATTTCAGCGCCGCCGCAACCGCGTTGGCGGCGATGTCGCGCGAGTAACCGAGATTGACGAGCGCCGAGACCGCATCCGTGATCGGCGCTGCGGCCACGCCTTCGCCGAGCTCCTGCTTGAGGCCGATCGTCCCGGTGGCCGCGCCCGCATAGGCCGGCGCCTTGCTGCGCAATTCGGTGACGATGCGCTCGGCCACCTTCTTGCCGACGCCGGGCGCGCGGGAAACCATGGCGATGTCGCGCAGGGCGATCGCGTTGGCGAGATCGGCCGGCGCCAGCGTCGACAGCACCGCCAGCGCCACCTTGGCGCCGACGCCCTGCACATTGTTCATCAACAGGCGGAACCACTCGCGCTCCAAAGCGCTCTGGAAGCCATAGAGCCGGATCATGTCCTCGCGGACATAGGTCTCGATGAACAGCACCGTCGCCTCGCCGGGCGACGGCAGCGCGGCAAGCGTGCGCGCCGAGCAATGGGCGACATAGCCGACGCCATGCACGTCGATGACGCAGCTATCCTCGTCGATCTCCTCCAGCGTGCCTTTCAGCTTGCCGATCATGATTTTCCCCTCACCCCGCCACCGCCATGCGATAGGCGACGCTCGGGCGGTGATGCGCATGGCAGATGGCTATGGCAAGGGCGTCGGCGGCATCGTCGGTGTCGAACATCGCCTTCGGCATCAGCACCTTCACCATCATGTGGATCTGCTTCTTCTCGCCGTGGCCGACGCCGATGACCGCCTTCTTGACGGCATTGGGGGCATATTCGGCGACCACCAGGCCGGCGCGCGCCGGCACCAGCATGGCGATGCCGCGCGCCTGGCCGAGCTTCAGCGTCGCGGTCGCGTCCTTGTTGACGAAGGTCTGCTCGACCGCCGCCTCATGCGGCATGGCCTGGTGCAGCACCTCGGCCAAGCCGTCATGCAGCTGGCACAGTCTTGTCGCCAGCGGCGCCTTGTCGTCGGACCGCACCGTGCCGGACGCGACGAAGCGCAGCGAGTTGCCCGCGCTGTCGATAATACCCCAACCGGTGCGCCTCAGCCCCGGATCGATGCCGATGATGCGAATCGCTTCCCCCATGCGCCAAGTTTAGCCTCGGCGGCAAGCGATGCCAGCGAAATGTGAACAAACCAGAAACAATTGCAATCCCAAGAACGCAGCCGAAAAGCCGATCGAACCGGCGGTCGCGGGCTAGCCGTACAATCCCCGGATCTAATTCGTCACGCGACGGATGGTTTTCGACAGCCGCGCGAGAAATGCCGGCCTGGACGATGCGACCAGCTTCCACGCCAGGACCGCATTGCCCATGCGCCGCGGCAGGATTCCGATGCTAAGGAACCAGGCCGCCAGGGTGGCCCGCCGCCGCCAGGATGCGTTCATTTCCAGGCTGGCGGTAGCGCCCGCTCTTGCCAGTCCCAGCCGGGAGTCGGTTTCAACCGGATGCTGGGGCTCATCGACGCAGAGCGAAGCCAGCCGCTCTTCCAGATGGACCGGGTCGTGAAGGCCGGCATCCGCTGGCACGGTCAAGCCGATCTCGGCCGCCCGGTCGGATAAGGCTTCGAGGCGGCGGAAGTCATGCTCGACGCGCCAGCGCGCCCGCTCGGCAAGCTTTTCGGCAAAGACCGAATGGTTGGAGCCGTGGATGCGGTAGGCGCCAAGGCAGGTGTCGATGGCTTTCACTTCTCCGTGCAGCGGCGCGAGCGTCGCGAGATAGCCGTCGGCGCCTTGCCGGAAATCGCTTTCAGGCATGGGCATTATCGGTTCCAGCGCCTCGCGGTCGAACGCCAGCCCGCTTGTCACCGTCGTCCGGTACCGCCCCTTGCGCAACAATTCCGGAACGACGTCGCCTGAATCGAACGGCTGTTCCGGAGGGGGAAAGACATCCTTGATATGCTGGTTCTCATCGACGAGATGCAGTCGGAATTGCGCCTGGGCGACATCCGCGTCCCACTCGTCCAGGACCTCGGAGACGGCGTTCGGATAGAGATAATCGTCGGCGTCGAGAAAAAGAATGATCTCCCCGGTGCTCGCCTCGAACCCGGTATTGAACGCTGCGCCATGCCCGCCATTCCTGCGCCTGAGGCACGGACGGATCTTGTCGCCGTAGGATTCGATGACGGCCACCGACGCATCCGTCGATGCATCGTCGACGACCACGACCTCGACATTTCGGTGATCCTGCTCCAACGCGCTGTCGATGGCGCGTCCCAGGAACTGTTCGTAATTATAGTTGGGGATGATGATCGATACCGGAATGCGGTCCAATGGCGAATGCACGGGATCAAGCCTCGCAATCTGCTTTGGTCACAGTGACGGTGATTCCTGCAGAACCGGCTCGGTCGACCCGGCTGCGGCGAACGGCCCCAACTAGGGTCCCGTCGCTTCAAGGCAAGGGTCATATTCCCCGCAAAGGCCGGCTTGGCCTTCAAATGCGATGACAGCTGCCGCAATATCGAGCGCAGTCAGAATCGCAGGCGCTCGATTTGCAGCCAGGACGGCTCGTCAAGCCGCAGTTCGGCGAGGGATCGATTCTGCGCGACGCTATCGTTGCAAACGCGGTGTCAGCCGCGCGCGAACGCCGTGTTCAAAAGGCTGATCTGGTCGGAAACCGGGTTGGCCCGCCGCCCGGGGGCATGCGTGTCGCTGATGACGCCGCCATAGATTTCCTCGTCCATGCGCCGCACCAGCGACTGCAGGCGCAGCGAGCGCGTCACGAGGTCCAGAAAATCCTTGGGCAGCTCGTTCCAGCCAAGCGCCTCGTCATGCGCGGACGCCGTGTCGAGCCGTACCTTGGACTTCTCCGAGGCCACCTGGTCGCGCGTCATCTCGCCGGAATTCGCCGCCCGCTGCAAAAGCAGCCAGGAGGCGACCTGCATGAGCCTCGTGGTCAGCCGCATCGACTCGGCCGCATAGAGGGTCGCGGCCGTGCGCGACAATTTCTTGGCTTCGAGCCTGCCCTTGCCATCGAGATACTCGGCGGCCTGCTCGACCAGCCCCATGCCTTCCTGGTAGAGCGGCTTGAAGGATTGGGAGAAAACCCGGCGCTCCGCCAGCTTGACGGTTTTCGCGCTGCCCTTCGAAGGCTCGTTCATCGATACGCCCCTGCACTGCCGCCAGCCGATTCGGCAATCCTTGCCGACACGGCCGCACCCTTAAATGACTGAGGCTTGAAAATGCGCTTCGACGCCCATGAAGGCAAGCGCATGTTTAACAAACGGTTAACGCCGGCCGCGTTGCAGCCATCCGCCGGCGGATGGCGCCGGCCTGCTGCCTGCGGACAAAAAAAGAGCCGCGGATAAGGCGGCTCTCAGGAGTTTAACAGGGAGGCGTCAAACAAAGTGGCTCCAACCACTCGGTAAGAATCCAGCAAAACTGGATGGGCATAGTAAACGCCCGTAAAGCTTAATGAACCCTTAACGCCGAGTGGAATTTTTGAGCGAACGGACTTTCCTGTGCCGGAACAGGACAGCGGCTTCGCTTCCCGGGCCCCTCTGAAAACCGGATTTTCGAACGCCGACCGTGGCCATCGAAACATGTTGGCTGCTGCGGCGGCATCGTTCCGAAACACGCGCCAAGCACAAGGCCGCTCCTCTCAGGCGATGCGCAAACCCGCGCCACCGCAGATCAAACAAGATATCCGGGAGCAAACCATGGATTGGTATTCGATCGTCAAATTCCTTCACGTCGTTTCGGCTGTTTTGTGGGTCGGCGGCGGCTTCGTGCTGTTCCTGCTCGGCGTGCTGGCCGAGCGCGCCGGCAACATCGAGGACAAGCTGCTGGCGATGCGCGCCAGCGGACAGCTCGGCGGCAGGTTCTTCGCGCCGATGTCGATGCTGACGCTGGTCTTCGGGCTGATCATGTGCGGCTTCTGGGTCGGCTTCACCGAGCTGTGGATCGTCATCGGCCTCGTCGGCTACGCCACGACCTTCTCGATCGGCATGCTGATCTTCAAGCCGACCGGCGAGCGCATGGGTGCCATGGTCGCCAAGGACGGCGTGACGCCCGCCGTTCTCGCCATCGGTCAGCGCATGATGAGCTGGGCGCGCCTCGACTATGCGGTGATGCTGGTGATCATCGCCGACATGGTGCTGAAGCCCACTTTGCACGACATCGGCATTCTTGCCGGCATGGCGATGGTGGTTGCGCTGGGCGCCGCGCTCGCCTTCGGCGGCAGCCGCCAGATGGTGCCGAGCGCCGCGTGAATCCTTATGGTGCGGCTGGCCGTCAGGTCAGCCTCACCATAAGCCGACTATGCCGTCCCACAGCAGCTTGACGGCGACCACCGCGACGGTGGCATAGGTGAACGGATAGAAGACCTCAGGCCGCATGCGGCGCACCAGCCAGGCGCCGGCGATCGTCGACAACGGCGCCAGCGGCATCAGCGCGGCCGACGCGATCAGGTTGGTGGCGTCGAACTGGCCGAGCGCGAAATAGGGGACGAGCTTCAGCGCATTGGTGGCGGCAAAGAAGATCGCCGCGGTTCCCGACAGCACCTTCGGGTCGAGCCGGATCGGCAGCGCATAGACCTGGAAGGGCGGGCCGCCGACATGGGCGACGAAGCTGGTGAAGCCGGCGACCGTGCCCCAGAAGGCGGCGGCGACGCGGTTCGGCTCCGCCGCATGATCGGCGCCGTGGCGGAACTGCAGGTAGATCCAGCGCAGCACGAACACCAGCGCGACGGCGCCGACGATCAGCCGCACCATCTCCTCGGTGACCAGAGCCGCGGTCAGCCAGCCGAGCCCGATGCCGATGACGGCGCCAGGCATCATGTCGACCAGCATCTTGCGGTCGTAGACGCCCCACCAGGTCCACACCGAAACGATGTCCATCAGGCACAGGATCGGCAGCAGGATGGCGGCCGCCTGAACCGGCGGCATGGTCAGCGCCATCAGCGGCACGCCGACGAAGCCGACCGCGCCGCCGAAGCCGCCTTTCGACAGGCCGACAAGGATCACCGCCGGAATGGCGGCGGCATAGAACCACGGATCGCTGAGCAGGCCTGACATCGGCAAAGGAAGGTTGGAGAAGGCGGGAACGCAGCCATAGCGCAGAACAGCGCCGCCGGGATAGTCATTAATGCCGGCATCCTCATCCTGACGACTCAGACTTGATGATGCACCATCATGCTTGTCTTGGTGCAAGATTCATTTCCGTGAAATCAGCGCAAACGCCGGAGATTGGTTGAAGCCACCCCAACTTCGTCATTCTATGGCGGAGCAAGGAGCGAAGCGACGCGGCGCAGACCATAGAATCCATGCCGTGACTTGGGAGCGTTACTGCGGTGCAGAATTCTGCTCCGTTGCACGCCTTGGCGAAGGTAACGGAATGGATTCCAGGGTCTTCGCGACGGAGCTTCGCTCCTGCTCCGCCCTGGAATGACGATCGCGATGGGCGTTTCGGCCAATCTCCAACGCATGCCACCCCAACGCAAACAAAGCCAACCGGTCAAATCCCTGTGCAGCGCCGCTACCCATGTGCGGCGATGGCTTCGATGATTTGCGGCCAGTCGTTGCGGTGCAGTTCGTGGCCGCCGCCTTCGACCTCGACCAGCCTTGCGCCGCGAACCGCCTTGGCGAGCGCCTCGCCATGCTCGATCGGGAAAAGCGGATCGGCGGTGCCATGGATGACGAGCAGCGGCGCGCGCAGATCCCGTACCGTCCGCTGCGGACCGCCGCCCTTGAGGAGGAAATGATTGGTCGCGCTGGCGAGGCCGCCGGAACGATCGTAGTCCGCCTCGATCATCTTGCGCGTGCGTTCCTCGTCGAAGGGATGGCGTATGCTGGCGATTGCCCGAGCGTCCTTGACCATGAAATCGAGGACCTGCCCGCGGTTCGACCAGTCGACGTCGCCACCCTCCGCCGAATGCTCCTTGTAGGCTTCGGTCGTCCCGGGCAGGCCGGACGTATCGACGCCGAGCGGCGAACAGGAGAGCACGGTGAGCGCGCCGACGCGTTCGGGATATTTCAGCGCCACGCTTTGCGCGAGCATGCCGCCCATCGACATACCGACGACATGCGCCTTGGCGACGCCATGGTCGTCCAGCATGCGGATGGCGTCATCCACCATGTCCTCGAACGTGTAGGTCGGCGCTCCGAGCGGATATTTGGTCGATAGGCCGGTGTCGCGATTGTCGTAGCGGATGACGAAGCGACCGCGCCCGGCAAGCTGCCGGCAGAAGGCTTCCGGCCACCACAGCATCGAGGCCATGGCGCCCATGATCAAAAGGATCGGCGGATCTTGCGGACTGCCGAAGCTTTGCGAAACGATGTCGGGGCGCTGCATTGCGGCGGTCATCCGATCCTCCAATCTGATTGCGTTTTGCAATCAGTTGCACGATAATAAAACCGATATCATAATGCAACTGGTTTTTCTGGAGACTGCTATGAGCATCGACCGTCGGTCCGGTTGCCCCATCAATCTGTCGCTCGAAGTGTTCGGCGACCGCTGGAGCCTGATCATTCTGCGCGACATGATCTTTGGTGGCCGGCGTCACTTCCGCGAGCTGCTCAACGGCTCGCTGGAAGGCATCGCCTCCAACATCCTGGCCGACCGGCTGAAGCGGCTGATGGAGCTCGGCCTGCTGACCAAGGCCGACGACCCCAGCCACAAGCAGAAGGCGATCTACAGCCTGACCGAGATGGCGATCACGCTGGTGCCGATCATGGCGCAGCTCGGCGCCTGGGGACGCGTCTGGCTGCCGGTCACGGAAGAATTGTCGATCCGCGCCGAGCTCTTGGAAAAGGGCGGCCCGCCGCTATGGGAGCAGTTTATGGACGAACTGCGCCACGAGCATCTCGGCGCGCCGTCGAAGACGCCGCCCGGCACGCCGACCGTGCGCCAGCAACTGCGCGCCGCCTACGAGGCAGTGGTCGCGCGGAAGGCCGAGATGCCGTCAGTTTAAGTTTATGTCGCGACTCGCCGACCGCATCGACACCGAGAAGCCGGCCAGCACGTCGAACAGCGCGATGATCATCAGCGTGAAGAAGACGGAGTGCGCCGCGCCCTTGACCAGCAGGAATTCGACCAGGAAGGCGATGAAGACCAGCGTCGACAAAAGGTGATCCAGGATCGAGGCATTGGTCGTGCGCACCGATTTCGAGATCTCGATGAACAGGAAGATCAGCCCGATCAGCACCATCAGGTCGCCGAGCGTCATCGAGAACACACCGCCCGACATCATGCGGAAGGAGAACATCTCGGTCATCCACGGATCGTCACCGCCGCCGAACAATCCGAGCAGGCCGAGATTGTAGAGGACGAAGGGCACGATCAGCAGCGGGATGGCACCGAACATCTGGGCGACTCCAATGGGGCACCCTTTTGTAAAATCCGCCGCCGGCGCGTCGTCAAGGGTTTTCGCCGGCGACGACGAACACGCTCTAAGACCTAATGAAATAACGATGTCAGCCGGTTGTCCGGCCGACATCGCGCCTTCATGTCAGCGCGCGAAGGACCCTCAGCGCTTGAAGTAGCCGGCGCGCACGGCCGCGCCGATGACGTTCAGGATGATATGGCCGGCCGTCATCGAGGTGATCTCGTTGACATCACGCGCCGGCGCGATCTCGACGATGTCCATGCCGACCAGCCTGCCCTTGCCGACCAGCCCCTGGATCAGCTCGGTCGTCTGCCGGTAGGTGATGCCGCCCGGCTGCGGGCCTTCGACCGCCGGCATCACCGACGGATCCAGCCCGTCTGCGTCGATGGTGAGATAGTAGCGGCCGCCATCCGGGATGCGCTTCAACAGCGCCGCGGTGCCGATATCCTGCCATTCATTGGTGGTGATGATGTTGGCGCCGTAGGCGCGCGCCGCCTCGACCTCCTCGGTGCGGGCGCTGCCCTGGCCGCGGACGCCGACCTGGAAGATCTTGTCGATATGCTTCATCTCCGAAGCGCGGCGGATGGTGCTCGAATAGCCTTCCTTGACGCCGTTGACGTTGTCGCGCCAGTCGAGATGGGCGTCGAGCTGCACCAGCGTGATCGGACCTTCGCCGTCCAGCGCACGGAAGATCGGGATCGGAATGCCGTGGTCGCCGCCGATGGTGATCGGCAAGGCGCCGGCGGCCAGGATCTTGCGGATCGCGGCTTCCGCCAGCTTGTAGTGGCCGACGTGATCCGCGGCGTTGCCGGGCACGTCGCCGACATCGACCACCTTGATATCCTGCCCGGCGAAGACCGGCCCGCCGATGTCGAAATCATAGCGGTCGAGCGCCTGGCTGATGCGCTTGGAAGCGCGTCGCACCGCGGTCGGCGCGTTGGTCTGGTCGTTGATCAGCTCGTCGATCGTGTAGGGATCGCCATAGGGCATGCCGATGATGGCGACATCGGCCTTCAGCGTGTCGAGATCCTCGACCAGCGGGAAGTTCATGAATGTCTGGAAGACATCGCGCGGCGCGGTGGTGAGCTTGGACATGTAGTCTCCTTCTGTGTTGAAAGCCTTGCGAGTTCAGCCGCGCGAGACGGCGAGATGCGGAGTCAGGCGGCGCTCCAGTCCGCGCGCCGCGGCAGCCACCAGCACGGTGAGAGCCCAGTAAAGCAGCGCGATCGCGGTGAAGATCTCGACCGGCGCGAAGGTGCGGCCGATGATGTCCTGCGCCATATAGGTGAGTTCCGGCACGGTGATCGCCGACAGGATCGCCGATTCCTTGATGAGCGTGATGGTGAGGTTGGCGGCCGCCGGCAGGATGTAGCCCGCCACCTGCGGCAGCAGCACCTTGCGCAGGATCAGCGGATAGCGCAGTCCCAGCGCATAGCCGGCCTCGGTCTGTCCGCTCGGGATGGACTGGATCGCGCCGCGCACGATTTCCGAAAAATAGGCGCTGGTATAGGCCGACAGCGCAATGACCGAGACGGCGATGGTCGACAGCCGCACGCCCGCCATCGGCAGCACGTAGAACAGCAGGAAGACCTGGATCAGGAACGGGACGTTGCGAAAGAGCTCGACATAGGCCGCGACGATCGCCGCCGGCAGCCGCCCTGCCCTCAGCCGCACCAGCGCCAGCACCAGGCCGAGCGCGAAGCCTGCCGGCAGCGTGACGGCGCAGATGATAAGCGTGTTGCCGAACCCCTTGGCCAGCGCCGGCCAGTTGTCGGTGATGACGGCGAAGTCGAAGCTCATGCCCGCGCCCTCTCCGCCTGGCGCTCCAGGCGCCGTACCAGCAGGCTGCAGGCGAACAGCACGACGAAGTAGAGCACGGCCGCCACCATGAACGCTTCGACCGGCCGGTAGGTGACGTTCATGATGTTCTGCGCCGTGCGCGTCAGCTCGACCACGGTAATCACCGACAGGATCGACGAGGCCTTCACCAGCATGGTGAACTCGTTGACCATCGGCGGGATGATGATGCGGAAAAGCTGCGGCAAGATGATCTTCAGCCAGGTCACCGCCGGCTTCAGCCCGAGCGCCTTGGCAGCCTCGTACTGGCCGACCGGAATACGCGTCAGCCCGGCCCTGAGGATCTCGGCGACGAAGGCGGCGCTGTTGAAGGAGAGCGCCAGCACGCCGGCAAGCAGCGGCGGCAGGTCGATGCCGGCCAAGCCCGGCAGCACGTAATAGACGACGAAGATCTGCACGATCAAAGGCGTGCCGCGGATGAAGCTGGTGTAGAGCGCGCCGATGAAGCGCACCGCCCGCCAGCGCGAACGGCGGCAGGCGAGCAGGCCGAAGCCGATAACGGTGCCAAGCGCGAAGCCGAGCGCCGAAACGGTGAGCGTCACGCCGGCGCCGGCCAGGAACTGCGGCAGGAAGGCAATGGTTCTGGAGAAGTCGACCATGGCTCTGGCTCGAGGCGCGCAGGGATGACGGCCTCACAGCGAGGCCGGTCCCCGAGCTATGAACATCTGTTAGAGGGCACCCGGCGGCAGGTAGCCCTGGTCGGGCGTCTGCATTTCGAAGCCGAACCATTTCAGCTGCAATTCCTTGAGCTTGCCGCTGTCCTTCAGTTCGCCGATGCTGGCGTTGATGAGGTCGCGCAGGTCCTTGTCCTCGGGCCGCACCACCCAGGCCAGATATTCGACCCCGCTGATCGAGCCGACGATCTTGTAGGTGTCGGGCACGTTCTTCATCAGCACCGCCGCCGAGGGTGAGGCAATCACGATGGCATCGACCTGTCCGGAGGCGAGCGCCACATGCGTTTCCGGGAACGAGGTGAAGAGCTTGATCTCGCCGATGCCGCCGCCCTTGGCTTTGAGCTCCTTGTCGTAGGCTTCGATGACCGGCTGCACCGAGGAGGCAAGCTGCGTTGCCACCACCATGCCGTTGATGTCCTCGGGCTTCTTGATGCGGTCCTCATTGGCGCGCACCACGATGACGTTCTCGAACGAACCGGTCGGCCGCGTATAGGCATATTTCGCCGCGCGCTCGGCATTAATGCCGGTGGAAGTCGCCATCAGGTCGAACTTCTTGGCGAGCAGGCCGGGCAGCAGGCCCTGGAACGGCAGATTGAGCTGGTCGAGCTTCACGCCGAGCTTCGCGACCACATAGTCGAGAATGTCCTTGTTGTAGCCGACGATCTGGCCGTCTCGGACGAATTCGAACGGCTCGAACGCCGCCTCGGTGCCGACGACGATCGTGCCGCGCTGCTTGATCTGATCGACCAGCCCGTCGGCATGCGAGACGGTGGATAGAATGAGAAGCGGCGCGGCGGCCAGCAGGCGAAGTGCCGAGCGGCGCGCGATGGAAAACAACCCAACCATTTTGTTACCCTCTTTTTTCTTCGGTTTTACTGCGCTGGTAAGCCCGGCCGGAGTGCTTGAACACGCGGCCGATCATGTAGCTCTCGGAATCCTTGATCCCGGGAAC
>NZ_RZTO01000329.1:0-6166 GCF_003997225.1 Mesorhizobium sp. M2C.T.Ca.TU.002.02.1.1 | reverse complement strand
CGATGTTGGTGTATGGGGCAAGGTTTGCCTTGGCGCGCGCTGCAAGACCGCCCTCCAGTTCGAAGGCGGTGACGCTGCCGCCCGGCTTGACCAGTCCCGCCAGCAGCGCCGTGTAATAGCCGGTGCCGGCGCCGATATGGGTGACGTGCTCGCCAGGTTTCGGCTCGACCTTGCCGATCCACATCGCGTGCAGAAGCGGCTCGCCATTGTTGATGCCCTTGTCGGCATCGAGCACGACGAGCACGTTCTGGTAGATATAGGTCGGATCGGCGCTCGGCGTCTCGAACCGACCTTCGCCGGCAAAGACGGTCCACGGTCCCGGCCCCAAGAACGCCTCGCGCGGCACCGAAGCGAATACCTCCTCGATGCGCGGGTCGGCCGACCGCGCCTGCGCGGCCATCAGCCTTGCATAGAATCTGCGGGCTTCGTCCGGTTCGGCCATGGCGCCAAGATAGCGCGTCCGGCTGGAATGTCGCGCTCAGCCGGCGATGGTGTCGTAGAGCAGCTTGAAGTTGAGAACGAGGATGATTGCGGCCACCACCCAGGCCAGGACCGCGACGGCACGCGGTATGGCGAAACTGCCCATCTTCTTCCTGTCCGACACGAACTGCACCAGCGGAATGACGGCGAAAGGCAGCTGCATCGACAGCACCACCTGGCTGAAGACCAGAAGTTCTGCCGTGCCTTTCTCGCCATAGAGCGCGGTGACGGCCACCACCGGGACGATGGCGATGCCGCGCGTCACGAGGCGGCGCGCCCATTGCGGGATGCGCAGCCGCAAAAAGCCTTCCATCACGATCTGGCCAGCGAGCGTCGCGGTGACGGTCGAGTTGAGGCCGGAGGCAAGCAGCGCGACGGCGAAGAGGATCGAGGCGATGCCCAGGCCTAGCAGCGGCGACAGCAACTCGAAGGCCTGGCCGATCTCGGCGACGTCGTGATGGCCGGTGTCGTGGAAGGCGACCGCCGCGACGATCAGGATCGATGCGTTGACGAACAGCGCCAGGATCAGCGCGATGGTCGAATCCGTCGTCGCCCATTTGATGGCGTCGCGCTTGCCTGCATCGGTACGCTCATAGGCGCGGGTCTGCACGATCGAGGAATGCAGATAGAGATTATGCGGCATCACGGTGGCGCCGATGATGCCGATGGCGATGTAGAGCATCGCCGGATTGGTGACGATCTGCGACGACGGCACGAACATCGAATGCAGGATCGTGCCCGCCGGCGGCGCGGCGACGAAGATCTGGATGGCGAAGCAGCCGAAGATGATGATCAGCAAGGCGACGACGAAGGCCTCGAGGTAGCGGAAGCCCTTGTTCATCAGGAGCAGCACCAGGAAGGCATCGAGCGCGGTCAGCATGGCGCCGCCGATCAGCGGAATGCCGAACAGAAGCTGCAGCGCGATCGCCGTGCCGATCACCTCGGCGAGGTCGCAGGCGATGATCGCCAGCTCGCAGGCGATCCAGAGCACCAGATTGACAGGGCGCGGATAGTAGGCGCGGCAGGCCTGGGCGAGGTCGCGGCCGGTGGCGATGCCAAGACGCGCGGCCAGCGCCTGCAGCAGGATCGCCATCAGGTTGGACAGCATGATGATGAAAAGCAGCGTGTAGCCGAATTGCGCGCCGCCGGCGAGGTCGGTCGCCCAATTGCCCGGGTCCATATAGCCGACCGAGACCATGTAGCCCGGTCCCATGAAGGCAAACAGGCGGCGGAACCAGACGCCGGTCCGCGGCACCGCGATCGAGGCGTTCACCTCGCGCAGGCTGGGCTGCTCGTCGTCGGGCCTGTCGAATCGCCATGCGGGTCGGGCTACGGTTGCTGCATCGGCATCGGACATGGGGATTTCCGCTGGAACTATCGAATACCCGTTTACCTATGCCATGGCTCAACATTATGCAATAGGCTATATTTCATTGATCATGCTTTCGTGATGCGCAGGGCAAGTCTGGGCCCGGGCGACCGCAACGGCGGTTGCGCCCGCGCGGGAATGCAAATAAACGGCCGGATCATCAGGGGTTTCGTGCTATGGATGCGATCCCGATTCAGTCGAAGAGATTGGGCATGATGTCGTCCGAAAACCGCTTCACACGTTTCGGCATCATGCCCTAGGCTAGGAGGAGCGCATATTGGCGCTTAGGAACAAACCGGTTCGACGCGAAGAGCCGCTTCCCGATGCCGAGATCCATTCGGAAGGATTCCGGCAGACGCGCGAAGCGCGCCGCGGCGCGCTGGTCGAGGACTATGTCGAGCTCATCGCCGACCTGATCGAGGACGGCAACGAAGCGCGGCAGGTTGACATCGCGGCGAGGCTTGGCGTGGCGCAGCCGACGGTGGCTAAGATGCTGACCAGGCTGTGCGCCGACGGGCTGGTCTCGCGAAAACCCTATCGCGGCGTGTTCCTGACCGAAGCCGGCCGCAAGGTCGCCGAGGAAAGCCGCATCCGCCACCAGACGGTGGAGGCCTTCCTGCGCTCGCTTGGCGTCAGCGCCGAGACGGCGCGCATCGACGCCGAAGGCATCGAGCACCATGTCAGCGCCGAAACGCTGGAAGCTTTCCGCCGGGCGATGACGCATCGCCAGGCGTAGGAGTTCGACCCGCTCGAGCGCCTTGAAACGGAACCGACGCATCTCCGCCGCATTACTTTCCACGTCGCGCGATTGTCGCGCTTAGGGAGGAAGCAATGGGCGTTGAACAGGCACCGACCGCCAAGGGAAAGCAGGCGGCCAGGGGATTGCGGCAGGCGGCCGCCAGGGATGAGCGCAAGACCGAGGCCGAGACCGGCCATCCGCTGAAGAAGGGAGCTGCGCGTTTCGAGGAGCGTTCGAAAAGCTCGGACGGCAAATGCGCCGGCGCCAAGCAGAAAAGCCAAGATTTTTAGCCGGTTTATGGGAGTGGAAATTAACCGGCCTATTTGGAGTTTCCTCCGGCCCGCGCATTCTTCGGGAGCGAAAAATTCTGTGACTTAGGCCAGCCGTTGCGATAATTGTCTGCAGGGGGTGGTCGCGGGCCAGTCCCTCCAGGACATTCGCATTGCGAGGAGTTGCCATGCTTTGGAGAGGCCGTCGTCAGAGCGACAACATCGAGGATGAGCGCAGCGACAGCGGCGGCGGACTTGGCGGCGGCTTGGGCGGCGGCGGCCAGTTCCGCGTTCCCATCGGCGGCCGGACCGGCGGTGGCGGCAGCATCCTCCTGGTCATCCTGGTCGTGCTCGCGGGATGGTATTTCGGCTTCGACCCATCGCAGATCCTGGGTGGCGGCGACGGCGGCCTGCTGCCGGGTGGCAGCGGCCAGATCACCGACAACAGCGGCTCGCAGGACAATGGCGGCGCGCCCGCCAATGACGAGATGAAGCAGTTCGTCGCGACGGTGCTGGCGGAAACCGAAGACACCTGGACCGGCATATTCAAGTCTCAAGGGTTGACCTACGAGGACCCCAAGCTGGTGCTGTTCAGCGGCCAGGTCCGTTCGGCCTGCGGTTTCGCCTCGGCGGCGGCCGGGCCGTTCTATTGCCCGGGCGACCATAAGGTCTATCTCGACATGACCTTCTTCCAGCAACTCGACCAGCAGTTCGGCGCTTCCGGCGAGTTCGCGCGTGCCTATGTGGTGGCGCATGAGGTCGGTCACCATGTGCAGAACCTCACCGGCATCATGAGCAAGTTCAACCAGCTGCGGCAAGGCATGAGCGAGGCCGACGCCAACCAGCTCTCGGTGCGCATCGAGCTTCAGGCCGATTGCTTCGCCGGCGTATGGGCCCATTACACCGCGCAAAAAGGCATATTGGAGCAGGGCGACATCGAAAGCGCGCTGAACGCGGCCAAGCAGATCGGCGACGACACGCTGCAGAAAAAGATGCAGGGCTATGTCGTGCCGGAAAGCTTCAACCACGGCACCTCGCAGCAGCGGCAGACATGGCTGGCGCGCGGCTACAAGAGCGGCAAGCTGTCCGACTGCAACACGATGAGCGGTCCGATCTGAGGCGGCTTTTCCGCTTCTTTTCGCATGTGATCCGCGATCGACGGCAGCTGGCAAGTGATGTCAGCATAAGATGTTTGGCTTCGTTCGCGGATTGTTCCCGCCGCGAACCTCGCCTATAAGGTGCGTCCCGCCTCGGGCGGCCTGAGGAGCTTATCGCCATGATCGACCCGAAAACCGCCAAGCGGGGGCTTGCGCTCGTTTTCACGACGCTGCTGCTCGACATCATCGGCTTTGGCATCATCATGCCGGTGCTGCCGGCCTATCTGGAGGAACTGAGCGGCGTCAGCGTCAGCGAGGCTGCGATCGAGGGCGGCTGGCTGTTCTTCGTCTACGCGGCGATGCAGTTCTTCTTCGCGCCGATCATCGGCGGCTTGAGCGACCGTTTCGGGCGCCGGCCGGTCCTGCTTGCCTCGGTGCTGACCTTTTCCATCGACAATCTGATCTGCGCCATCGCCTGGTCCTTTCCGATGCTGTTCATCGGCCGCGTGCTCGCCGGCATTTCCGGCGCGAGCTACTCGACGACGTCGGCCTTCATCGCCGACATCTCGAACGACGAGAACCGGGCGAAGAATTTCGGCCTGCTCGGCATCGCCTTCGGCGTCGGCTTCGTCATTGGCCCGGTGCTGGGCGGGCTGCTCGGCACGTTCGGGCCGCGCGTGCCGTTCTATTTCGCCGCAGCACTTGCCTTCGTGAATTTCCTGATCGCGATGGTGTTCCTGCCGGAAACGCTCGATGAAAAGCATCGTCGGCCCTTCGAGTGGAAGCGCGCCAATCCGGTCGGCACGCTGATCCAGATGCGCAATTATCCGGGCATCGGCTGGATCGGGCTTGTGTTCTTCCTGATGACGCTCGGCCACATGATGTATCCGGCGGTCTGGGCGTTCGTCTCCAACTACCGCTATGGCTGGAACCAGCAACAGATCGGCTTCTCGCTCGGCGCCTTCGGCCTGTGCGGCGCGATCATCATGGCGACGGTGCTGCCGCGGATCATTCCGAAACTCGGCGAGTGGAAGACGGCGGCGATCGGACTGACCTTCACCGCGCTCAGCGCGTTCGGCTATGCGTTCTCGACGCAGGGCTGGATGATCTATGCGGTGATCGTGGCCGGTTGCCTGGAGGCGCTGGCCGATCCGCCGCTCAGAAGCCTCGCCGCCGCCAAGGTGCCGCCTTCGGCGCAGGGCGAATTGCAGGGCGCGATGACTTCGATCTTCTCGATCACTTCGATCATCACGCCGCTGCTCTACACGGCGATCTTCTCCTGGTTCACCGGCCCCACGGCTCCGGTCGTGTTCGGCGGCGCGCCCTATGTGCTCGGCGCGATTTTCCTGACGCTGGCGGTCATTGTCTTCGTGACGAAGGTGGCCAGGCCGACGCCGAAGGAAGTCGAGCGCATGCACTCGCAGGAGGCGGCGGTGACGGACGCGGCCTGAGAACGACTAAGGCTCGATCCATTCTCCGGGGATATCGAGCGCCTTCGCCAGCATTGCGCTGGTTTGCTCAGACGGCTTGCGGCGATTGGATTCGAGGTCCGACAGGAAACCCTGGCTGACACCGATCGCTGCGGCCAGTTCGGCTTGGGTGAGCTTTCGCCAGTTGCGCAGCGCCTTGAGTCGACTGGAGCCGCGCAAGACATCCATGGTCACGTCTGCCGGCAGCGCCCTTTCGGTTTTGAGGTCGGCTTTGCGCTCGTCATAGATGGCGACATCCGCAGCATCTTCGAGAGCCTCCTCGGCGGCGTGCAACAACGCCTCGTAATCCGCCTTGGGGATCACGACCAGTTCCTCGCCAGTTGAGGTTTTGATGATTTGCGGGGCATTCATGACATCTTGTCCTGCTATGACCTGCTGTAGGTTGTTGTCTCGCGTTTTCCTATGTAGATCGCTAGGATAGTGGTGCTGTCCTCATCGAATATAACTCGGTAGCGACCGATCCGCAGCCTGTAGCCGTCTCTACCAGTCAAGCGCTTTACATCTCCTCGACCGCTCATCGCGTAATCTATCAGGCCCTCGGATACCTGGTTCCGAACGCCGGCGGGTAGATTGTCGAGATCACGAGCCGCGGCCGCCGAGAGGATGATGGTCTTCACCGGATATCGCCGCTCTTATCTCTATTTGGCGATATTATAGCTAACCCACAGGGCGCGTCAACGTTCGGCCAGAGCTTCCTGGCCGCGCCGCTCGCGGATCAGGTT
>NZ_RZTO01000328.1:0-6183 GCF_003997225.1 Mesorhizobium sp. M2C.T.Ca.TU.002.02.1.1 | reverse complement strand
AATCACCGACGAGGATGCCGCCAAGGCCGAGGCTGCGCAGACCGACGAGGCGAAGGCGGAAGAGGCGGCCGCCGCTTCTCAGCCGGAGGCGCCGGAAGAGCCGATCCATGCCGAGCAGGCCGATATCGAGCCGTGGGAGCATAGCGACGCCGCGCAGGCGGCGACCGAGGCCGGCAAGGACGAGCCGGAAAAGCCATATCCCGGCGGTTCGGATGCAGCGAAGAGCCAGCCCAAGGGCTTCGACTACAATTTCGAGGACGCATCCGCGGCCAGTGCCAGCGCCGCGACAGCGAAATCAAACGAGACACGAAGCGAGACACGGGGCGAGGATCGCGTACCGCAGCTCTCGCGAAAAACCGGCGTGAATGCCATCGCCGCAGGCGTTATCGGCGGCGTGATCGCGCTGGCCGGCGCCGGCCTGCTGCAGGCGGTCGGCCTGCTCGGCGCGCCGGGATCGGGCGGCGGATCGCTCGACGGCGTCAATGGCGAGATCGCTTCGTTGAAAAGCGAGATCGCGGCGCTGAAGGAAAGCGGCGACAGCGGGGCGTCGGCCAAGGTCGACGGTCTTTCGTCGCTGCTCGAGCAGGTCAAGGCCGACGTCGCGGCGCTGAAATCCACCGCAGGACAGGGCGGCGACGGCGCCGCGCTGAAGGCGCTCGGCGACAAGGTCGGCCAGATCGAGGCCACCGTTGCCGAGCTGCAGAAGAACGGCAATGCCGCGCCCGTCGATCTCGGTCCGCTCAACGAGAAGATCGCCGGGCTCGACGCTCAGGTGAAATCGAGCAGCGACGCGGCCAAGGCCGAGGACGGCCGGGTGGCGGCGCTTGAGCAGTCCGTGTCGCAGCTTTCCGGCAAGGTCGAGGCGCAGGCCTCGCAGCCGAAGATCGCTTTGGCCATTGCCGCCTCGGCGCTGAAGTCGGCGCTCGATCGCGGCGCTCCCTTCGCGACCGAGCTCGACACGTTCGCGGCGATCGCGCCGGACGCGCCGGAGCTTGCGGCGCTGCGCTCCTATGCCGAGAAGGGCGTGCCGACCCGCGCCACCATCGCATCGGAGGCCGATGCCGCCGCCAATGCCATGGTCGAGGCGGCAAAGCCGGTCGACCAGAATGCCGGCTTCTTCCAGAGCCTGGTGTCGAGCGCGGAATCGCTGGTCAAGGTGCGGCCGGTCGGCACTGTCGAAGGCAAGGGCGCGCCGGAAACCGTCGCCCGCATGGAAGTGGCGGTCAACCAGGGCGACTATGCCAAGGCGCTCAGCGAATACGACACGCTGCCCGACGCGGCAAAGGCGGCCGGCGCCGATTTTGCCGGCAAACTGAAGGCGCGGCTCGAGGTTGAAAAGCAGCTCGAAGCGCTGATTGCCGGCGCGACGAAGGCATAAGGAGACAAGATGATCCGCCTCCTCGTCTTCCTCGCCGTCGTCTTCGCGCTGGGGCTGGGCTTTGCCTGGCTGGCCGACCGCCCGGGTGACATGCTCGTCACCTTCAACGGCTACCAGTACCAGGTCACGCTGATGGTGGCGGCGGTGGCGATCGTCGCCGTGGTCGCCGCGGTGATGATCGTCTGGTGGCTGATCAAGTCGCTGTGGAACAGCCCCTACACGATCTCGCGCTATTTTCGCGTTCGCCGCCGCGACCGCGGCTATCAGGCGTTGTCGACCGGGATGATCGCCGCCGGCGCCGGCGACGGCGCGCTGGCGCGCAAGAAGACCAAGGAAGCCGCCAAGCTGATCAGCTCCGACCGGGAGCCGCTGATCAACCTGCTCGACGCGCAGGCCTCGCTGCTCGAGGGCGACCACGAGGGCGCGCGCGAGAAATTCGAGCGTATGCTCGACGATCCGGAGATGCGGCTGCTGGGCCTGCGCGGGCTTTATCTGGAGGCCGAGCGCCTCGGCGACCGCAATGCCGCGCGCCACTATGCCGGCCGCGCGGCGGCGGTTGCGCCGCAGCTTGCCTGGGCGGCGGAATCGACGCTCGAGGAGCTCACCGAACGCGGCGACTGGGACGGCGCGCTGAAGCTGGTCGAGGCGCAGAAATCGACAAGGCAGATCGAGCGCGACGCGGCCAACCGCCGCCGCGCGGTGCTGCTGACGGCCAAGGCGCAAGCGCTGGTCGACAGCGACCCGAACGCGGCCCGCACGGCGGCGCTCGAAGCCAACAAGCTGGCGCCGGATTTCGCGCCGGCGGCGGTGATCGCCGCCGACCTGGTTATCCGGCAAAACGATGTGCGCAAGGGCTCCAAGATCCTGGAGGCCGCCTGGAAGGCCGAGCCGCATCCCGACATCGCCGAGCTCTACACCCATGCCAGGCCGGGCGATGCCGTGCTCGACCGCCTCAACCGGGCGAAGAAGCTGCAGGACTTGAAGAAGAACCACGCAGAATCGTCCATGGCCGTGGCGCGCGCGGCGCTCGACGCGCAGGATTTCGCCACCGCGCGGCGCGAGGCGGAGGCGGCGATCCGCATGGATCGCCGCGAGGGCGCCTATCTTCTGCTCGCCGATATCGAGGAAGCCGAGACCGGCGACCAGGGCAAGGTGCGGCAGCTGCTGTCCAAAGCCGTGCGCGCGCCGCGCGATCCGGCCTGGGTGGCCGACGGCGTCATCTCCGAGCGCTGGGCCCCGGTATCACCGATCACCGGCAAGCTCGACGCGTTCACCTGGCGCGCGCCGATGGAGCGGCTCGGCCAACTGATCGACAGCGACGCGGATGTCGCGGTGCCGGCGATCACCGCTGCGCCGCCTGTCCAGCCTGTCGCCGAGAAGGCGATCGACATCGTCGCCGATGCTCCGGCCGAGAAGCCGGCGCCGGTACCCGCGAATGGCGGCGAGAAGGACACGGCCGTTGCGGAAGCCGTCGGCGAGGCCGAAATCGCCGGGCGGGGCCCGGAGCTGCCGCCTCTGCCGGACGATCCGGGTGTCGCGCCGGAAGAAGAGGCGGAAAAATCGCCGCGCCGGTTTCGTTTGTTTTGAGGTCCGGCGTGGCGGACAAGAAAGATTTGGCGGGCAGGGAAAAATCATCGATGTTCGAGCGCGTATTGTCCTTCCTGAGGGATCTGCCGGCCAGCGGCGCGGCCAAGCCGAGCGCCGACGATCCGCGCGTCGCGGCCTCGGCGCTGCTCTACCATGTGATGAACGCCGACGGCGTGCGCCAGGATGTCGAATGGGAGCGGTTCAAGCAGATCCTTTCCGAGACCTATTCGGTGAGCGGCGAGGAGCTCGACGCGCTGGCCGCGGCCGGCGAGCGCGCCGACAATGAATCGATCGATCTCTATGCCTTCACCAGCGTGCTCAAGCGCGACCTCGACGCCGAGGCGCGCAAGGCCTTCATTGGCCTGATGTGGGAAATCGTCTATGCCGATGGCGAGCTGCACGAGCTCGAGGACAACACCGTCTGGCGGGTCGCCGAGCTGATCGGCGTCGAGCGCCGTGACCGCATCGAGGCGCGCCGCAAGGCGGCCGCCGAGGCGCCCGGCGCGCGGGGCAGTTCAAGCGACGAATAACAGGACCCTTCGCCTTCCATGCCATCCAGACCGAGGCCGAGACCAAAAATCCTGATCGTGCTGCATCAGGAGAATTCGAGCCCCGGCCGCGTCGGCCATATGCTTCTGGAAGAAGGTTTCGACCTCGACATCCGCCGGCCACCGCTCGGCGACGAGCTGCCCTGCACGCTGGACGATCATGCCGGCGCGGTGGTGTTCGGCGGGCCGATGAGCGCCAATGACGAGGACGAGTTCGTCCGCCGCGAGACCGACTGGCTGCAAATCCCGCTCAAGGAAAACCGACCGTTCCTCGGCATCTGCCTCGGCGCGCAGATGCTGGCCAACCATCTCGGCGGCAAGGTCGAGGGCCATGGCGAAGGCCTGGTCGAGATCGGCTGGTATCCGCTGAAGGCAACCGAGGCCGGCAAGAGACTGCTGCACTGGCCGGAGATGGTCTA
Source organism: Mesorhizobium sp. M2C.T.Ca.TU.002.02.1.1 (assembly GCF_003997225.1). NCBI lineage: Bacteria > Pseudomonadati > Pseudomonadota > Alphaproteobacteria > Hyphomicrobiales > Phyllobacteriaceae > Mesorhizobium > Mesorhizobium sp. M2C.T.Ca.TU.002.02.1.1. Next base: position 2,251 of record NZ_RZTO01000328.1, on the reverse strand, counting down.
CCAGTTCCACCGCGAAGGCTTTTCGCTGCCGAAGGAAGCGACGCTGCTGGCGACGGCGGAAACCTATCCCAACCAGGCGTTTCGTTACGGCGAGAACGCCTGGGGCATCCAGTTCCATGGCGAGCTGACACGCGTGATGATGCAGCGCTGGGTGGTGCGCGGCGCGCATCGTTTCGAATTGCCCGGCGCGCAGCCCGGCCGCGACCATCTCGGCGGCCGGCTGATCTGGGACATGCACCTCAAGCGCTGGCTGGGGGAGTTTCTGGGGCTGATCTTCGGGAAGCCGGCGGCGGGGTAGGGCAAAGGCCGATTGCTCTGGACGGCCGGGCTTGGCCCCACCTGGGCTGCCTGTCCGCGCCTGTCAGCTCGTTGCCTGCGAATCCCGGGCGGAAGGCAGGCTGGCCTTGAGGAAGCGGTGCCAGGCGCCGCCAAGGACCAGCGCGGCTTCGGCTTCAGCGAACCCGGCCGAGGAAAGGCCTTGCGACAGCTTCGGAAAATCGAGGTTCGATCTGAACCAGGACGGCTGCGGCGGGAAGCTCGCGGCCGCCTGGATCTCGCGGGTCCAGCGACCTTCGCGCATCCAGCGCACGACGCTGTCGGGCTGATCCTGGCATAGATCCGAGCCGATGCCGAGATGATCCGCTCCCATGATCCCGGCCGCTTCGGCAGCCATTTTCCCGAACTGCTCCAGCGTCGTGTCCGAGCCGTTCGGGAGGTGCAGCGGGTAGAGCGAAAGGCCGAGCAACCCCTCCTTTGCGCGCAATGCCTGCAAGATGGCCCTGGAGACATTGCGGTTGCTGTCGCGCAGCCAGCGTGGATTGGCGTGGCTGATGACCACCGGCCGCTGCGACAACGCGATCGTTTCCAGCGCGGTCCGTTCGCCGGCATGCGACAGGTCGATGATCATGCCGAGCCGGTTCATCTCGGCGATCGCCTCGCGCCCCATCCGTGTCACGCCGCTGTCCTCCTTCTCCATCCAGCCGCAGCCGAGCAGCGACTGGTTGTTGTAGGTGAGCTGCATGAAGCGGATGCCGAGATCGAAAAGCATTTCGATCAGGCCGATGTCGTCCTCGATCGGCATCGGGTTCTGCAGGCCAAGCAGGATCGCCGTCCGGTTCGAGGCTCGCGCCCGCTCGATGTCGCCGGCATCGCGCGCCAGAAGGATCAGGTCCTCATTGTCGCGAAGCCAAGTGCGCCAATCGACGAGGTGGCGCACCGTCTCGCGAAAACCCTCGTGATAGCCGACCGTGGCATGGACCGCGGTCAGCCCGCCCTGGCGCATCTCCTCGAAAATCGCGCGCGACCAGTTGCAGTATTGCAGCCCGTCGATCAGCACTTGCGGCGCGCCGGTGGTCATTCGGGCGCGCCCGCGTGGATGTAGGATGTCTTGACCTGGGTGTAGAACTCGGCCGCGGCGCGGCCCTGCTCGCGCGGCCCGTAGCTCGAGGCGCGAACGCCGCCGAACGGCACGTGATAGTCGGTGCCGGCGGTCGCAAGGTTGACCATGACGCAGCCCGAGCGCGAGGCGTGGCGGAATTTCGTCGCGCGCGCCAGCGAGCGGGTGGCGATGCCGGCCGTCAGCCCGTAGGGCGTGTCGTTGGCCAGCATGATCGCCTCGTCGAGATCGTCGGCTTGAATGACGCAGGTGATCGGCGCGAACATCTCCTCCTGGTTGATGCGCATGCGCGAGCCCCCGTTGAGGAACACGGCGGGCGCCATGTAGTGGCCGGTATGCGCGAGATCGAGCGCCTCGCCGCCGGTCGCAAGCTCGGCGCCTTCGCTGATGCCCAGCGTCACATAATCGAGATTGGCCGAGAGTTGCTCGGCGCTGACGACCGGCCCCATCTGGACGCCGGCCTCAAGCGCATGGCCGACCTTCAGGGCCCTGGTTTTCGCCAGCAGCTTCTCGACGAAGGCATCATGGATCGGCCGGTGGACGATCAGGCGCGACGAGGCCGTGCATTTTTGTCCGGTGCCGCCGAAGGCGCCGTTCACGGCAAGGTCGACGGCGCGGTCGAGGTCGGCGTCGTCCATCACCACGAACGGGTTCTTCGACCCCATTTCGAGCTGCAGCTTCACGAAACGCGCGGCGGCGAGCGCCGCGATGCCGGAGCCGACGGCGCCGGAGCCGGTGAAGCTCAACCCTTGTATGTCGGCATTGGCGGCAAGCTCGCGGCCGATTGTCGATCCCGATCCCATCACCAGGTTGAAGACGCCTTTCGGGATCGCCTGCCGGCTGATGATCTCTGTC
>NZ_RZTO01000327.1:0-6191 GCF_003997225.1 Mesorhizobium sp. M2C.T.Ca.TU.002.02.1.1 | reverse complement strand
GAATTCGCGCATGGCGCTGCGCATCTCGCAGCGCGCCTATGCGCTGACCACCGGCAGTGTCGCGCTGAGCGGCAACTCCGCCGAATTGCTGACCGACGACCGGGTCAAGCGTCTTTACCTCGGCGGCGAGATCTGAGGCTGATTGGAATGCGCATTCTCGTCATCAATCCCAACACCACTCAATCGATGACCGCCAAGATCGGCGAGGCGGCGGCAAGCGTTGCATCCGAGGCCACCCAGATCGTCGCCGTCAATCCGGCCGACGGCCCGCCGAGCATCGAGGGTTATTTCGACGAGGTCTTCGCCATTCCGGGCATCATCGCCGAGATGGGCAAGGCACCGGCGGCGGATGCTTATGTCATCGCCTGTTTCGACGACACCGGGCTGGACGCGGCGCGCTGCGCCACCGAGGCTCCCGTCATCGGCATCGGCGAGGCGGCGTTCCACATGGCGAGCCTTGTCGCCGGCAAGTTCAGCGTCGTCACCACGCTTGCCCGCTCGGTGCCGGCGATCGAGCACAATCTGGCGAAATACGGCCTCGCCTCGCGCTGTGCCAAGGTGCGCTCGTCGGACGTCGCCGTGCTCGAGCTCGAACGTCCGGGCTCGAATGCCAGGCACCGGATTTCGCAGGAGATCGCGCGCGCCATCAACGAGGACCATGCCGAGGCGATCGTGCTCGGCTGTGCCGGCATGGCCGACCTTGCGCACAGCCTGTCCGAGGAGCATGGCGTTCCGGTGCTGGACGGCGTCGTCTGCGCCGTCACGCTGGCCGAGAGCCTGTTCAAGGTCGGCTTGAAGACATCGAAGATCGGCGGCTATGCGGCCCCGCGCGGCAAGCGGTTCGCCGGCATGTTCGCACCGCTGTCGCCCAAGCAAGCTGGGATCGTTTGAGCATGATGCCGAAAAGTGTGGAGCGGTTTTCGGACGACATCATGCTCTATCTCCTGGTTTAGAGCCGGCTTCATGCCGCCGGACGATCGGTCGGCACCGGCAGGTGGGATTGACCGCCGCGCGAGCGATACTAGATTGGACGGGCTGCCGGCGATTTGGGGGCAGATCGGGCCGTTTCGGGCCTGCGCATTGAAAGTATGTTGACGGTACTCAGGGAAGAAGATCGAGACGACAAGCCGGCGGCGCGCTGGTCGCCGATCTATTATGGGCTGAGGGACGCCATCGTCAGCCATCGCCTCGCGCCGGGCACCAAATTGCCGGAGGACGAACTGGCCTCGATCTATTCGGTGAGCCGCACCGTCGTCCGCGCCGCCCTGCAGGCTCTTGCCCATGACCGGCTGGCGCGGCTGGAGCCCAATCGCGGCGCCTTTGTCGCCCAGCCGTCGAAGATCGAGGCGCGCGAGGTGTTCGAGGCACGCGCCCTGATCGAGCCGAAGGTCGCCGCGCTTGCCGCCAGGGTGGCGGTGCCGTCCGACATCGTGCAATTGCGCCAGCATCTTGAGAAGGAGCACGAAGCATTGCATGACGGCCGCGACAGCGATGCCATCATGCTGTCGGCGCGCTTCCATGTTGGTATCGCCGAGATCGCCGCGCATTCGGTGTTCACCAATTTCGTCCGCGATCTCGTCTCGCACTCCTCGCTGATCATCGCGCTCTACTGGAAGCGCCGCGACGCGACCTGCGAGAAGCACGCCCACCACGCCCTGGTCGACGCGATCGAGGCCGGCAACAGCGCCGATGCGGCGGCGCTGATGAACAGCCACCTCGTCGACCTGCTCTCCGGCCTCGATCTCACCGACAAGGTGGAGAAGTCCGACAGCCTGGCGGATTTGCTACGCGCATAGCAGCTTGCAGGCGGGTCAGCTTGATTGCCGAACCGCCCGGGGGAGGACCTGGCTAGGCTGCGGCGGCGTGCGAATAATCCATCCGTTCCAGATCGGCGATGAGGCCGGGTCCGGTCGGCTGCCAGCCGAGATGCCGACGCGTCCATTCGCTCGACGCCGGCATGTCGAGGCCCGCGAACATGGCAAGCCACCCGAAATGGTCGACTGCCTCGTCCTGCGACAGCGAGACCACCGGCACGTTGAGGCCGGCGCCGATCGCTTCCGCGATCTCGCGCATGGCAATCCCTTCCTCGGCCACGGCGTTGTAGCGCACGCCGGCTTCCTGCTTGTCCAGCGCCAGACGGTAGAGCTTCGCGACATCCAGCACATGCGCCGAAGACCACCGGTTGCGGCCTTCGCCGAGATAGGCCGACACGCCCTTGGCGCGCGTCTGCGCGATCAACGGGGTGATGAGCCCTTGCTTCACCGTGTCATGCACCTGCGGCAGCCGCACTACCGATACCTTGACACCCTTCTCGGCCATCGCCGCGCCGGTGAGTTCGGAAAGGATGCGCGGATTGGGATGGTCGGTGTTGAAAATGTCTTCTCGCGCTGGCTGTCCGTGTTCGGCTGAGCCCATGCCTACGCCCGACGTGATGATGAGCAGCCGGTCCGAGCCGGCGAGTGCCCCGCCCAGCGCTTCGATAACCCGCTTGTCCTTCTCGCAATTCGCGACGAAATTCGAGAAATCGTGATCGAAGGCGGTGTGGATCACCGCATCCGATTTCGCCGCGCCGTCGCGCAGGCTGTCGAGATCCTCGATGTCGCCGCGATGGGGCTCGGCGCCGGCGGCGGCAAGCGACCGCGCGCCCGCCTCGGAGCGGGTCAGGCCGAGCACCTGATGGCCAGCGGCAAGGAGTTCGGGCACGATCCTGGAACCGATGAAACCGGTCGCGCCGGTAAGGAATACACGCATGGGAAGGTCTCCTGTGGTTGTTCGGAGGCCTTATTTGCGCTATAACTCATCCTGTTAAAGTAGTGACTTTATCATGGTATAATTGTCAACAGGATGCCGATGGCCCAAGAGATTGCCAACAAACAGGCCGCAAACAAGCTCGGCACCTTTCTGCGCGATCGCCGCATGCGTCTCGATCCCGTAGCGTTCGGCTTCGCCACGGGGCGGCGGCGTACGCAAGGGCTGCGCCGCGAAGAAGTGGCGCAGCGCGCCAACATCAGCCCGACCTGGTACACCTGGCTGGAGCAGGGGCGGGGCGGCGCCCCGTCCGCCGATGTGCTGAACCGCATCGCGGCGGGGCTGATGCTGACCGAGCCCGAACGCGAGCATCTGTTCATGCTGGGTCTCGGCCGGCCGCCGGAAGTCCGCTACAGAAACGTCGACAGCGTGACGCCGCGCCTGCAGCGCGTCCTCGACGCCTTGGATCCCAGCCCGGCGATCATCAAGACCGCGACCTGGGATGTGGTGGCCTGGAACCGTGCCGCCGCGGCGATGCTGACCGACTATTCCAAGCTGCCGCGCGAGCAGCGCAACATCCTGCGCCTGATGTTCGGCAACCCGCGCGTGCGCGACGCGCAGGACGACTGGCAGAGCGTCGCCCGTTTCGTGGTTGGCTCCTTCAGGGCGGATGCCACGCGGGCAGGTGCGGGCGCGGAAATCACCCAGCTCGTCGAAGAGCTTTGCCGGATCAGTCCGGAATTCGAGGCGCTGTGGCGCGACAACGACGTCGTTCCGGCCCATGGCGAAGGCGTGAAGCGCCTGCGGCACCCCGAAATCGGACTGATCGAGCTGGAGTTCTCGGTCTTTGCCGTTGACGGCCGACCCGAGCTCGGCATGATCGTCTACAATCCCGCGACGCCCGCCGACGCCGAGCGCATCCGATCGCTGATCGCGTCTCGCGCTGGCTGACGTTGTGTCCATTGTCTTTCCTTCGCGGCCCGCCTGAGGTTGGCTGTAGAATCTGGGAGGTATTCGGTGAACTTCGATCTGAAATGGTCTCCGTCCGAGAAGAAGGTCGCTCGCGCTGCCTTCGACAAGGCGCTGGAGGTGGCGCTCGGCAAGACACTGGCCGAATTCAAAGAGAAGGCCAGCGATGCCGCGACGTTTTCCGACATGTGGGAGATCGAAGATTATCTGCGGCAGCAACGGCGAAACCTTGAGCGGATGTTCGACTATCGCTATTCGCAGCTGATCGTTGTCTTTGGCGGGCTTATCCGGAAAGGGTATCTCGACGAGAAGCTCCTTGCCGGTTTGTCGCAAGACAAACGGGAAGAGATCAGCAGCTTCCTTGCCTGGCACGCGAGGACATAGCGCGCCACGACTACTTTCGCACCGCCGAGCGCCGAAGCGCCTGCGGCGGTTGGCCGAAGCTCCTCATGAAAGCGCGGCGCATGCGCCCGGTGTCGCCGAAGCCGCTCTCCTCGGCGATGCGGTCGAGCGGCGTGTTGCTCGTCTCGACCGCCATCCGCGCGGCTTCGAGGCGCAGGCGTTCGACAGCCTTGGCCGGCGTGGTGCCGGTCTCAGTGGCGAAGGCACGGGCAAAATTGCGCGGGCTCATGGCAGCGCGTTCGGCGAGGCGCTCTACAGTCAGCGGCTGAGCGAGTTTGGTCCGCATCCACTCGATTAGTTCGACGAACCGGCCCGAACGCCCGCCAAACTCCACAAGGCCGGAGAATTGCGACTGCCCGCCAGGCCGACGCTGGTGGACGACGAGCTGCTGCGCGGTGCGGCGCGCGATCACGGGGCCGAGATCGTCCTCGATCAGCGCCAGCGCGAGATCGATGCCGGCCGAGATGCCGGCCGACGTCCACACGCTGCCATCCTGGATGAAGATGCGCTCGGCATCGAATTTCACCTTCGGATAGCGGCGGGCGAAATCGTCTGTGCTCCACCAATGTGTGGTGGCGCTCCGGCCGTCGAGCAGGCCTGCCTCCGCCAGCAGATAGGCGCCGGTGCACACGCTTGCCGTCCGGCGCGGCTTTGCCTGTCGCAGCCAGGCGACGATTTCCTGGGCCGCGGCCATGGAGCGGATGATCTCGCCGCCTGAAACGACGGCCGTGTCAAGGGGCCTGGCATCGGACAGAGGCCGCGCTGAAAGCCGCATGCCGGACGAGCTCTCGACCTCGCCGCCGCTGGGTGCCAGCATTTCCAGCCTGTAGCTGCCGGGCTGATAGTGTTCGGCCAATTCGAAGGCTGCCGCGGGGCCAGCCACGTCCAGCAACTGGAAGCCCGGATGGATGATGATGCCTATCATGCGCATGGCAGTTTTTGCCCGATATATGTCATTTCGGCCAAAACCTATCGGAGCTAGCCTGCCGGTCAAGCGTTGAGATCGGAAGGATCAAGCCATGAGTCTGCGTATCGTGTTGTGGAGTGCCCTCGGCGTCTTCCTGGTTCTCGCCGCGGCCGGCGCCGCATGGTTGCTGTCGCTGCCGTCCGCGTCGCTGGCCGCGGTGCAGCCGGCGATCGATGCCAAGGAGGCCGAAGCCACGCTCGCGGCGTTGAAGCCGAAGCGCCAGCGCCCGCTGATCGCGATCATCGGCGTCAATGACGGCACCGAGACGACCGACTATCTGATGCCCTACGGCATCCTGCGCCGCGCCGACGTCGCCGACGTCGTCGCGCTGGCGACGCGGCCGGGGCCGGTGCAATTGCACCCGGCTTTGCGCGTCGAGCCCGACGCGACGATAGCGGCGTTCGATGCCGAGCATCCGGAAGGCGCCGACTATGTCATCGTTCCCGCCATGATGCGCGACGACGATCCGGACGTGTTGAGATGGATCAGGGCCCAGTCGGCCAAGGGCGCCATGGTGATCGGCGTCTGCGTCGGCGCCACGGTGGTCGGCGCCAGCGGATTGCTCGACGGCAAGCGCGCGACGACGCATTGGTATTCCTTGAACGAATTGCGCCAGAAACATCCGACGATCCGCTACGTCGCCGACCGCCGCTACGTCGTCGACCGGAATGTCGCGACCACGACCGGCATCACAGCGTCGATGCCGATGATGCTGACCTTGATCGAGGCGATTGCGGGCCGCGACAAAGCCGAGGCCGTCGCCCGCGATCTCGGTCTCGATCATTGGGATGCTCGCCACGACAGCGGCGCCTTCAGGTTCACCCGGCCTTTCGCGCTGACGGCGATCGGCAACACGCTGGCCTTTTTCAATCACGAGCAGCTCGGCATTCCGCTGACGCCAGGCATGGACGAGGTGTCGCTGGCGCTGGCTGCCGACGCCTGGTCGCGGACCTTTCGCTCCCGCGCGGTCACCTTCGCCCCAAAGGGCGGCGCCGTCGTCAGCCGCGCAGGTATCCGCATCCTGCCCGACCAGGTTGCAAGCGATTGGCCGGCGGATCGGAAGGTTCCGGCCATGGCGGATATTCCGCCGGCAAAGGCGCTGGAC
>NZ_RZTO01000326.1:0-6192 GCF_003997225.1 Mesorhizobium sp. M2C.T.Ca.TU.002.02.1.1 | reverse complement strand
CTGCTGGATCAGCCATTGGCGAACATGATCGTGGCGACCGACATCCGCGATGGCGCGACCACGTTGTTCGGAACCGTTGATCTCCAGGCGAGCTATTCCGGCAAGTACGATATCCGAGTCGAATTGTCGCCGGACGAACTCACGCGCGTCTACCGGCTGCTCGTCAAGAATCTCCTCGAGAAAATACAGGAACTCACCGCTGAACCAGCCGCTTGAAATTCTTTAACCCCCGGGATCGGCGCGAGGTTCACTTTGTGGCGGTATCGCCTAGCCTTTGACGATCTCCGTCACGCAATGGACGTAGTCCATCCGGTGGCCTTCGGGAGCGCGCGCGACGTCGGCTTCGTACGCGCCATAAAGATCGTCGACGATTGCGGAACGATCGGCCGCGGGACGCGAGGGATCGAGCGCGTTCGCAAAGACGGTTTCAGACCAGGAGCGGAGCGTCGGCACATAGGCCCTGGCGAAGGTCTGTGCGTTGCCATGGACGCGGAAGGCCTCGGCATAGGGGCACGGCGTCACCATGGTGAAGATGTTTTCCAGCCTCAGTCCGGCCTGCGACACCGGCGAAGCGGGATTGAGGAAGGGCGCGGCGAACTCGTCCGGCGTCTTGTAGAATTGCTGGAACGTCGCGTTGACATATTCCGTCTCGCTGATCCGTCCGGCCCAGGCCAGATCGCGCCAGTGGCGTGCGAAGCTGTCGAACATGTCGGCCCCGGTCGTGTGTCCGAGATAGCGGCCTTCCTCGTCGACGCAGAAATTGGCCAGCGCCAGCCGGCCGCCGGACCTCAGCTCACGGGCCCTGGCCAGCAGGATCGTCTCCCAGTCGCGCAGCCCCTGGGCGCGAAACTGCGCCCGCTCGGCCTCGGTCGCGCCGACCGCCTGGACATGGTCGGCGATCATGCAGGGCCGCGTGCTGATCCAGTGCATCGCGGTGGCGGAAAAGCCGAACGACAGCGAATTGTCGGGAAGGATCTGGCGGTAGAAGCTGGTGCCGCTGCCGAAAATGTAGAGCCCGGGCGTCTCGGCCAGCGGAACCTCCGTCGAGGTGCCAAGCAGTCCCTGGCTGAGCCTGAACAGAGTCGAGAAATCATTGTGCGGCAGGTCGGTATAGGTGATCGATATCGCCCGGTTCGGTTCCCTCTCCCGAACGGCGCCGACCAGCCGCCGCATCATGTCCATCGAGGTGCCGCCGTCGGCCGCGCCGAAATCGGCGACGGCGAAAGGCTGGCCATCGGCCAGCCGAGGCATCGCGGCGACGGCCTTGACGACAAGATCGCCGACCTTGTCGATGACATATTTGGCGCCGACCGTGTTGGCCGAGTAGTAGCCCGCCCCACGCATGGCGATCTTCTGGCCGTCGGCTGCGCTCATTTTGTTCTCCCCTTGTTATTCATCGTCCACCCGGCCGCCGCCGGCTCCGCGCACGCGCGACCTTTCGCTTTCCGGCACATAGGTTCTGGCGGCGAAGGAATTGAGCGCCGCAAGCGTCCGCTCGTCGATCGCGCCGCGCCGGCCCGTGGCCGACTGATCGATGTCGGCGCGGTGTTCGACGACGACATCGGCGTGCGCCGCCGGCCCCACGGGCCGTGCTACACGCATGGCCGAGCGGCGCAGCATGGCGTCGAGCCAGATTGGCAGGCCGACATTGATGATGGTCAGCGGCAGTGCGCTCGCCGGAAGCGGATCGTCGAGCAGCAAGGCCGCTGTTCGGATCGGGCAGAGCGGCCTTTCGGCAAGCCTGTCGGGCTCGCCCTTTCGCCAGCGCGCCGCGCGGGCAGGATCAGGCGGGTCAAAGGATTGCGCGTTTTCGGCGAGGCTCAGCATGGCCACGCCCCAATTATCGTCTTCGATGGCGATCCGGCGCGCCGCGCGGCCGATATCCTCGGCCAGTCCCCATGAAAATCCGGCGCCCCGCGCCGCCTTGGTGCTCAGCGTCTCCACTTCGTTGAGCGAGAGCTCGATCACGCGGCCTCTCCTGCGGCCGCCATGGCGGCGACATCCTCGATCAGCGGCTCGCCGCTGAACAGCGCGATCCGCAGCCAGCGGTCGGAGCGCGGATCGAAACTGCGCGCGCCGAAGAACGCCAGCTTGGCGCGCAATATGTCGACGGGCCGCAAGTCGGCGCCGATCAGATTGTCGTGGATCTCGGCGTAGGGAAACCTGGCGACGATCTGGGCGCGCCGCACCGCATGGCGCCATTCGGGCCGGCGCAGCAGGAAGTCGGCGACACTGGCCGATTGTGGTTCCTGCGCCAGCGCGGCCGCCAGGCTGAGCGCATCGCGCGCGGTGGCCAAAGGCTGTTCGAGCTCGGCGCCGTCCTCCTCGAACCGCTCGCCGAGCCGGGGCTCGAGCTTCTCCGCCGATACATACCAGAAGCGCGCATTGGCAGCCGGGTCGGCGAAATCGACATCAGCCGCCCAGGAATAGGCGTCGAGAAGCGCCTGGCGAAGCGAAGCGCAGGTGACGCTGCCGTCGATCGCATGTCCAGGCGTCTCGTCGGCCTTCATCGTGTCGCCGAGCTCGTCGACCAGCGCGCCGTGCGGCTCGAGGATCAGCGAGACGCAGGCTTCCTGCCCTTCCAGTGAAAAATTGTCTTCCGCGAAGCGATAGACCGCGTCCCAGGGCTGGGGTTTCGCCAGGAGCCGGTCGAGGTTTTCCGCCAGCGCATCGAGATCGGCGGCCAGCGACATGGTCGCGGCGGCCTGGCGATCATCGTCGCTGTGCCAGCGGGCGACGCGTCGCGACAAATCGGCGAGCGCTTGCGCAAAGATCCTCCGTTCCGCCGCGCCGGCATGCGGCTCTGCCCGCACCCGCGCCAGCGCGGTTTCGCGGGCCAGGAACCAGCTATGCGTCAGCAGCGGATGGCGCACGAGGAAGGGCGCCATGCCGAGCCCCGTCGCATTGCCGACCCCGAGCGCCCGGCGCAAGCCCGATGCCAGCTTTGCCGCGCCGGCCGGGTTGCGGCGACAGGCGATGTGATCGACAAGGTCGAGCGTGAAGGACCGGATCAGCCAGACGGTGAGCATCTCCGCCTGGAAGGATCCGGTAAGCTCCGGGCGCCCGGCGATCTCGTCGCGGTCGGCGATGCCGAACTTGCCGTTGCCGTAGACGGCCGTGGTGCGCAGCAGATAGCCGACGCCGAGCAGCTGCTCGTCGTCGGGCTGCCGCCCGCGCGCCAGCGTCGAAACCACGTCCTCGAACAGCCGCACGCTCTTGTTGGCGCGCGCCAGCACGAGCTCGCGATTGGTGTAGCGGCCCGCCTCCTGCAGCGGCGCATTTGCCTCCAGCCGCGCGATCTCGGGGGCGTCCGGCAATCCGTCGTAAAGCACGTAGCTGGTGTCCCAGGCCTGCGCGATCACCCGGTCGGAGCGCTTCTCGTCGTCGAGCGGCGTCGAGAAGGCGACCAGGCTGTAGGTCCTTGCCGGCGTCTCGACCGCATAGACCGCGCGCCCGAACCCCTTGTCCTCCAGGTCGAACAGGTGCTTGCGCACACGCCATTTTTCCCTGGTGGCGCGGCGGATCAGCTGGCGCAGGAAGCTGAGACGCGTCGGATGCGCGGCGCCCAGCCGCTTAAGGCGCATGACGACCTCCGGCGGGCGCAGCGCGATCGCCGTCATGCGGCGGTCCCGGCCAGCTTTTCGAGCGTGGCGAGCGTCTCCGCCGCCACCTCGATGCCTTCGGTTGCGTTCCGCTCTCGCGCGCCAAAACGCCTTGTGCCCGGCAGCCTTGCTTCGCCGGCAAAAGCGCCGGCAACGGTTTCCAGATTCCCCGCGAACGCTCCGGTCGAGGTCGTATCGGGCGACACCGCCAGGAAGAACTGGCCGGTTCCAGGCGGGCCACCGGCGGTGCCGGAAAAGGGGCTGGCGACAAGTCCGGGATTGGCTCCCGTCAGGCATGCGGCGAAGACCTCCACCAGCAATGCCGAACCGACGCCCTTGTAGCCGCCGGCCGGCGCCATCGTGCCTTTCAAGGCCTCGCTGGCATCGGTGGTCGTCTCGCCGCTTGCGTCGAATGCCCAGCCGGGAGGGATCGGCTCGCCGGCGCGGGCGCGCTTGATGACCTCGCTCTTGGCGACGACGCTGGCGCTCTGGTCGATGACGAAGCGCGCGCCGCCCCGCCCGTCCGGGACCGCCAGCGACCAGGGATTGGTGCCAAGCGCCGCCTTGCGGCCACCCCAGGGCGCGATCGAGGCCGGCGCGTTGGTGAATCCCAGGCCGACAAGCCCTTTCCGGGCGATGTTTTCGGTGTGATAGCCGAGCGCGCCGCAATTGTAGGAGTTGCGGATGGCGAGCGCGGCGACGCCTTGCGAGCGCGCCGCCTCGATAAGCGCCGGCAGGCCGAGGGCGATGGCCTCATGCGCAAAGCCGTTTGCGGCATCGACGGCGACGACCGCCGAGGCCGGCCGCGTCAGGCGCGGCTCGGCCTGCCCGAGCACCTTGCCGCAGGTCAGATGCTCGCAATAGGTCGGCAGATACATCAGGCCATGCGATTTCAGGCCGTCGCGTTCGGCCGCCGCGATGGCCGCGGCGAGCGCACCGGCTTGGCGCTCGCTGGCGCCGTGGCGAAGCAGGGCGGCCGAAGCCAGCGTCTCGATTCGGGCTTGGGTCAGTCGTGTCATCCGATCACCCGCCAATCATGCCGCCGCATAGCCAAATTCTCTCTCGCCGGCTTGCGCTTGCTGGCGAATGCATTCGATGAACCGCAGCGACGCCGGCTGCAGGTTGCGGCCCGCCTTGGCGATCCAGCCGACGGTGCGGCTCGAGCGCGGGTCGGCAAGCGGAACGAAGTGCACGTCGTGGCTCGATTTCCAGCGGCAGAGCCGGGGCAGGATGGTGACGCCGAGCCCGGCCTCCACCATCGCCAGGTTGGAGCTCACATTGGTCGCGGTGAGCTTCGAGCCGGCGGCCAGCGCCTCGGTCTCGGCGAGCCCGAGCGCCGCGGCCGCGCCGTTGCGGATGAAGCTCTCGCCATCGAGCTCAGCCCATTTCAACGGGCGTTTCGACTTCGCCAAAGGGTGATCGGCAGGGCAGACGAAATCGAGCGGCTCGTGGAACAGCGGCTCGAAGCTGAGCTGCGGCCGCTTGCTGGCGAGCACGCACAGGCCCACCTCCACCATGCCGTTTTCGACCGCGTCGACGATGGCGCTGGAATCGCTGTCGCGGACATGGATGTCGAACCGGCTGCCTTCGGCGCGAAGCTTGGCGATCGCGCGCGGCAGCAGGGTCACGGCGACCGAAGGCACGCTGGCCACGTCGCAGCGGCCCTGCCGGTCCGCCGCATAGCTGGTCATCGCCAGGCAGGCGCGGTCGTAATGCGCGATCATGGCGCGCGCCTCGTCGAGCACGATACGGCCGACCGGCGAAAGCGCGCCCTTGCGCTCGCTCTCGAACAGCGGCGCGCCGATATCGTCTTCCAATTGCTTGAGCGTCATCGACACGGCCGACGGGGTACGGCCGATCTGGTCGGCGGCGGCGCGCACGCCACCGGTCTCGCAGACCGCGACGAAGCTGCGCATGCCGGTCAGGCTGATGGTTTTGGTCACTGTTAAGCTTGCCTGAACATTTGTGCCAAAAATTGAGCTTGATTGAAGTTCACAGCATTGGTTAGGTCGTTGTCAACCGAATTGATGCAGGTCGAACACGATGCTGAACGGTCAGAACTTCGTTGCGGGCGAATGGCGCGACGGCGCCGGCTGGGCCGAGGACATCAATCCGTCCGATGTGACCGATGTCGTCGGGCGCTTCGCCCAGGCGCGGCTGTCCGATATCCATGACGCCGTGGCGGCGGCGCAAGGCGCGCAGCGGGAATGGGCGGCGGCGGGGCTGGAAGCGCGGGCTGCCGTTCTCGACGCCATCGGGCGCGAGTTGATGGCGCGTTCGAAGGAGCTTGGCGAACTGCTCTCGCGCGAGGAGGGCAAGACCCTTCCCGAAGGTGTCGGCGAGGTCTATCGCGCCGGGCAGTTCTTCACCTATTTCGCCGCCGAGGCGCTGCGTAATCTGGGCAGCTCGGCCGACTCCGTCAGGGCCGGCGTCGATGTGTTGATCGAGCGCGAGCCGCTCGGCGTCGTCGCGATCATTTCGCCCTGGAATTTCCCCATCGCCACCGCGTCCTGGAAGATCGCGCCGGCGCTGGCCTTCGGCAATGCGGTGGTCTGGAAGCCGGCCAGCCTCACCCCGGCAAGCGCCTGGG
>NZ_RZTO01000325.1:0-6199 GCF_003997225.1 Mesorhizobium sp. M2C.T.Ca.TU.002.02.1.1 | reverse complement strand
GCTCATGATGGTGGTGGTGATGATCATCATCATGGTCGCCGTCATGGTGGTCATGGTGGTGATCATGGTCATGCGCCGCTTCTTCACCAAGCCAGCGCCGCACGTCGGCGGACTTGGTTTCGGGATTGTAGAGCCCGCAATTGAACAGCGCCGCGGCGCTGGCCTCGTTGATGTCGAGCACGACTGCGCCCGGATTGACCTGCTTCAGCCTCGCCCGCAACGCCTCGACCTCGGCCGCGTCGGCGAGGTCGGTCTTGGCCAGCACGACGCGGTCGGCCACCGCCGCCTGCTTCACCGCCTCGACATGGGCATCGAGCGTTGCCTCGCCATTGACGGCGTCGACCAGCGTGATGACGCCGTCGAGCCGGAAGGCCTGCACCAGCGCCGGATGCGCCATGATCGACTGCAGTACCGGCGCCGGATCGGCAAGGCCCGTCGTCTCGACGACGACGCGAGCCAGTTTCGCGATACGGCCGGTCTGCAGCCGGTCGACGAGATCGGCGAGCGTGTCGACCAGATCGCCGCGCACCGTGCAGCACAGGCAGCCGTCGGAAAGCTGGATGATGCCGTCGGACGCCTGCTCGACGAGCAGATGGTCGATCGCCACCTCGCCGAACTCGTTGATGATCACCGCCGTATCGGCAAGCGCCGGGTCCTTGAGCAGCCTGTTGAGCAGCGTCGTCTTGCCGGCGCCGAGGAAACCGGTGAGCACGGATACGGGAATGGGAAAGCTGCTGTCCATGACGCAGCTCAGTTGGCCTTGGCGGGCTGGTCGCCCTGCGCCCCGGCTGCGGCGGTCACCGCCGGCTCGGCGCCGGCCGGCGCCGGCCTGTCGGGCCGCCAGCTCGGCAGCGGCACGTCGGCATAGTTCTGGTCGGCCTGGTCGACGAACGCCTTCGGCGCTGGCCCCGTGGCGCCGCCCAGGCCAACCGCGACCAGCGTCGGATGATCGAGCTTCACCTGGTAGGGCGATTTCGGCTTATCCTTGGCCGCAACCTCGGGGGCCGCCTCGGATTGCTCGTCCTTCGGCTTCTTCTTGCAGATCTCGTCATGCATGTCGTTGGGCGACAGCGTATCGCCATAGGGCTTGAGCGCGGCAAGGGTGGTCGAGGTGGCGGCCGGCATGTCGAAACCCTGGTCGAGCAGCTTTGCCGCCACTTCGGCGCGGCTGATCGCCGATTTCTCGCCCAGCACCACGGCCACCAGCGTGCGCCCGTTGCGCGTCGCCGAGCCGATCATGTTGAAGCCGGAAGAGCAGACGAAGCCGGTCTTCATGCCGTCGGCGCCGGGATAGCGGCCGATCAGGAGATTGTAGTTCGGGAGCGCCTTCTTGCCGACGGCAAGGCCCTCGATCGAGAACCAGGGCGCGTATTGCGGAAAATCATTGCGCAGCGCCGTCACCAGCACGGCGAGGTCACGCGCGGTCGTGTACTGTTCCGGCGAATAGAGCCCGTTCGGGTTGACGAAATGCGTGCCCACCATGCCGAGCCGGGCCGCCTCGGCATTCATGCGGTCGGCGAAGGCGGCCTGCGATCCGCCGATATTCTCCCCCACGGCCATGGCGATGTCGTTGGCCGATTTGACCAGCATCATCTTCAGCGCATTGTCGAGCCGCATCACCGAGCCGGGCTTGAAGCCCATCTTGCTCGGCGGCTCGCCGGCCGAATGCTTCGTCACCTTGATCGGCGAATCGAGCGCCACTTCGCCTGCCTGGATCGCGCGGAAGGTGACATAGGCCGTCATCAGCTTGCTGAGCGAGGCCGGATACCAGCGCTTGAACGCGTCCTGATGCTCCAGAATGGACCCGCTCTTGAGGTCGAAAAGCACGACCGGGTTGGCCCGGGCCGCGCCGGCAAAGGCCGCAATCGCCAGCGTGCCTGCCAGCAACAGGTTGAGGAAATGCCTTCGCCGCATGATCAAATCCGAAATCGCCTCTTGCCGTGATCGCTGCCGGGTCCGTAAGATTTCGTTACCCATCGCCAGCATAATGCGGGCCGACCCTCACCCCGGACCGCATTGTTGCGGTGCTATTTACCCTATGTGTCGCCAAAATGGCAAAGTGCCAGACATCACAATTGACAATCACAATTGCTGAGCGTCGGCTCTGAACCGACCGCCGCCGACCAACCGAGAGATGGAACGATCATGCCGATTCTGAACCGAGCCGCGCAAATGCAGGAAGAAGTCGCCGGTTGGCGACGGCATCTGCACCAGACACCGGAGCTGAATTTCGACGTGTTCCAGACCGCCGATTTCGTCACCGGGAAGCTTAAGGCCTTCGGCTGCGACGAGGTGGTGACGGGGCTGGGCAAGACCGGTGTCGTCGGCATCATCCGCGGCCGCAAGGGCGATGGCCCGACCATCGGGCTGCGCGCCGACATGGACGCGCTGCCGATCGACGAGATCACCGGCAAGCCATGGGCCTCGACCGTGCGCGGCAAGATGCATGCCTGCGGCCATGACGGCCATACCGCGATGCTCCTGGGCGCCGCCAAATATCTTGCCGAGACGCGCAATTTCGCCGGCACCGTGGCGGTGATCTTCCAGCCGGCCGAGGAAGGCGGCGGCGGCGGCAACGAGATGGTCAAGGACGGCATGATGGAACGCTTCGGCATCGAGAAAGTGTTCGGCATGCACAACATGCCGGGCCTGCCTGTCGGCCAGTTCGCCATCAAACCCGGCCCGATCATGGCCGCGACGGCCGAATTCACCATCACCGTCAAGGGCCGCGGCGGCCATGCCGCGATGCCGCACGGCACGATCGACCCGATCGTCATCACCAGCCAGCTGGTCGGCGCGCTGCAGACGATTGCCTCGCGCAGCACCGATCCGGTCGAGGCCGTGGTGGTGTCGGTGACGAAGTTCCATGCCGGCGACGCCTATAACGTCATTCCCGAAAGCGCCGAGATCGCCGGCACCGTGCGCACGCTGAAGAAGGAAGTGGCCAAGAAGTCGGAAGAGCGCATCCGCGCGCTCTGCGCCGGCCTCGCCGCGGCCTTCGGCGCCACCATCGAGGTCGATTACGACGCCAATTACCCCGTCACCTTCAACCACGCCGAGGAAACCGCGTTTGCGGGCGACGTCGCGGCCGACATCGCCGGCGACAGCCATGTCCACCGCGCCATCCAGCCGGTGATGGGCGGCGAGGATTTCTCCTATATGCTGGAAGCCCGCCCCGGCGCCTTCATCTTCATCGGCAACGGCGACTCGGCCGGCCTGCATCACCCGGCCTACGACTTCAACGACGAGGTGATCCCGCACGGCATGAGCTATTGGGTGAAGCTGGCCGAAACAGCGTTGGCCGCCTGAGCGCCCGCGGGCGAAGGCGGCGCCATCCGGCTTGGCCGGCTCGGCCCTGCCGAGATGAGTTGCAGTCCAAGGGGAGTCAGCATGCCCCTTGGCGAACCGGCCCGAAGCGTTTATGTGTCGGGCCGCGTGGTCCCGTAGCTCAGTAGGATAGAGCGGCAGATTCCTAATCTGTAGGTCACAGGTTCGATTCCTGTCGGGATCACCAAGTTTTTCAAAGGCTTGGCGAGCAGGTCGCCGCGCGCTGGGGTCAGAGCGATCCTGACGTGAACGGCCCTGAAAGATGATGCGCACGCATAAGCGTGGAGAGGCCGTTCGCGGCTTCGGCGAATGCTTCGCCTCCCGAAGCGATCAGCGCCGCTCGTTCCTGCTCGGATGCGGCCAGGATGCGTTCCCAGAACGCGGCGACGACAGCGCTCGACCGAGCGAGATCGGCGGCCACGTCCCGATCGGCGGCCAGCGCCGCCAGGTGCCGAGGTGTGATGCCGCCGATGCCGGGCGGGACTTTCGCGCCCATGTCGACGAAGCCTGGAGGCAACGATCCTTTCAGATTGTGGACGCGACGCTCGGTGATGGCCGCGTAGATCTGGTCGACGGCCTGCTGGGCGCCCGCGACACGGGAGGGGTGGTCGGTGTCGGCCGCGGCGTGAGGGAGGAGTTCCAGACGCTGGCCATAGGCCTCGACCAGTCTGAGATAGGGCAGCATCGGTCCCGAAAGCGTGCCGCCGTCCTTGAACAAGTCCGCATCGATCGCCGCATGGGAAACGCGCCCTGACGCCAGCGCGCGCTCCAGCGCTGCAACATCGACCAATTCGCCGCGGTCGTAGTTGATGAGCACGGCGCCGGGGTTGAGGAGGGAGAGGATTTCATCTCCGATCAGACCGGCGTTGGCGTATCGTTGCGCGCGGGCATCGAAGGCGCCCAGCCCGAGGTGGACCGAAAGCGCGTCGGCGCCGCGCGCCGCGTCCTCCATGGTCGCGGCATAGTCGAAGCCTTCCGCCTCGATCCATTTCCGGTGACGGGGCCGCGCATGGATGATGACCAGCATACCGAAAGCCTGGCCGAGCCTGGCGAATTCCCGGCCGATATTGCCATAGCCGATCACCGCCAGTCTTTTGCCTTCGAGCTTCTCGGTCGGGTAATGGCGCAGGTCTTTTCCCGTATCGAACTGCCCGCCGGCAACCAGGGCGTTGAGCTTGTCCACGGGGAGATCCGGCCTGACTTTCAGCAGCGCCTTCACGGCCATTTGCGCGGTGGCGCGGCTGTTGATGCCCGGCGTGTTCATCAACGGCGCTTCGCCGCCCTCGCCGCTGCCCCCGCCCCAGGATGCCGACCCCATATTGCCGGTGCCGGCGCCGATGCGCACGCCGCCGAGGCGGAACCTGGCCTCGGCCGGAATGAAGGTCGCGGCGGCGATGACGGCGTCGTAGCGGCCATCGCCGGCCTCGGCCAGCAATTCCTCGCGCGTGCTCAATTGCGGCAGATAGAAGAAATGCAGCTTGCCGGGATCGAGGGCACCGGCCTTGGCGATGCCTGCCTCGTGGAACACCCCGCCCTTGGCTTCGATATGGGCCTTGACCTCGCTGTGGTCGGGATTGCCGTCCGCGCCAAAGCGCAGCCCGACAAAATCGCAGATCAGAATATTGGCTGATGTCATGAAGCGTTTCCCTGCAGCTATATCCAGCTACTCCAATCCGTTATCCGATGGACCACGTGAAGCGGCATATCCGGGTCGCAAGCGAGAGATTTGTCCCAGGAAGCTAGAACCTGTCGGCCCTGAATGGCGACAGGTCGACCGTCGTCGGCGAGCTGGCCGAGTCCGGTTACGGATCGGAGTCCGGAATAGAGGGCCTGGACGCTTATCTGCGAACCAAATTCGTCACGGAGATCTGAGAGAACCGCATCTCCAAACAGGTCGCTTCGGCTATTCCGCCGCGATCCGCAGGCCGGCGTCGCGGCGGAAGAGCGCATGGCCTGCCTCGTCGACCGCCTGCGCGGCGCGTTTGCGGATCGCTTCCGAAACCAGGACGCCGTCGGCAAAATCCTTGTCCGTCGCATAGACCGCGGTGGGCAGGGCAAGCGCCTCGAAAAAGCCGAACAGCGGTCGCAATTGGTGCTCGACGATCAGCGCATGCCGCTCGCCGCCACCCGTTGCGAGCAGCAGCACCGGCTTGCCTCTCAGCGAGGCCGGATCGAGCAGGTCGAAGAAGTGCTTGAACAGGCCGGTGTAGCTGCCCTTGTAGGTCGGCGATCCGACCACCAGCATGTCGGCGTTGACGACCCTGTCGAGAATATCGCGGGCCTGCTGATCGAGATCGCGCGCCCATTTGGCGCTGCCGAGCGAAGGTCCGACGTCTTCGATATCAAAGGTGCTTGCCGACAGGTTGTTGCGCGCCGCGATGTCCCTGACCACCTGCTCGACGAAACCGCGCGTCTTCGACGGCCGGGTGAAATTTCCGGAGAAACCGACAACGGTTGGATTGGGCATGTTCATTTCCCTCGAGACGCCGGCGCTAAATCTAATGTCTATAATTTTTATAGACTCTAGCCTGCCTTAGAAGGAACGATCCGCCTTTCGAGGGCCCCGCCTCGAACATTTTTTCCATGAATTGGTTGGTTCGTGGTTTCCACGGCGGCAAGACTGCACCATCGGCTTACCGAAGTTGCGGGCCGGCGGTGCCGCGCCGGTCCCGCGATCGCGCATCGGTCTGGAGGGGCCGATGCGCGGCAATACTTGAATCCTCAGGCAACCTTGCGATCGGGCTGGCGCGCGAAGATCTCCCGGACCTTGTCCGCTATCGCCTTGCCGAGATCGCGATTGTTCTCAGCAGTGAAGTGGATGCCGTCGCAGCCGTCGGTGGTGATGAAATCCCCGGCATTGAGGAAATCGACC
>NZ_RZTO01000324.1:0-6227 GCF_003997225.1 Mesorhizobium sp. M2C.T.Ca.TU.002.02.1.1 | reverse complement strand
GTTCGGGATTGGGCTCGCCCAGCAGGATGACATGCGCCTCCCAGAAGATGTCACGGTTCCGGTCGGTGGATTCGCTTCCGCCCCTGTGGGCTGGGCCGATATAGAAGCCGCCGGGGCTCCGGTCGCGCGTATTGCTGAAATTGTAATCGAGCGCGTTGACGTCGACCGTCGTGGCCTTGAGCACGGCCTCCCAGAAGCCCTCGATCTTGGCGTTGTTGGTCACCTCATCGGTCGCGTTTGCGGTCGTCGAGCCGCCGATCGCATAGAGCTTCGCCCTCGCCGTCGCGCGGTTGTCCGTGCCGGAGTAGAGCGACTGGATAAGGATGGACTCGTTGGCGAGCACGAATGAGCTGTGCTGGAGAACGACTTCGTTGCTGCCGCTGATCCTCGCCGTCGAGTTGGCGACCGCGGAGCCGCCGGCGCCGCCGGCGGTCGTGTTGGTGCTGGCGTTGGCGCGGTTGCGGACGATCTCCGAATTCACCGTCACGGTCGTGCCGACGAGGTCAGCGTTGCCCTGAAGGATGATTTCAGCGCCCTTGTAACCAACCGCGGCCTGCACTTGTGCAGTCGCACTCACATTGGTGCTGGCCCCGAGGCCGCCGCCATAGGCTTCGGCATGCGCGGTCGCGTTGTTGTCAACCTTGTTGTCGACAACCAGGGCATGGCCGGCCTTAAGGTCGCCATTGATCTGCTGCTTCATGCCGAAGCTCAATGTCGACGTCGCGGTCCCGTCGCTTGACGCGCCCAGGCCACCGCTCGATGTCTGCGCTTCCGAAGCGACATAGGACTTGGTGATGCCCCTGACCGTCAGGTCATGAAGCGCCTCGATGCTGGCGTCGGAGCCGATGACGATATCGCTCTTGTTGACGCCGGTGGCCGTGGCCTGCGCTCCTTCGAGCGAGATGCCGCCGCCGCCGCCGCCGTCCGCGGTGGCGACCGATCCCATCCGGCTGTCGGTCTGAAGCAGGACATTGGCGCCCTTCAGCATGGCGCCGGCATTCACCGTCAGGTTTGTCGACACCGTCTGAGAAGAGGAAGTATTCGAGTCCTTGTTGTTCCAGGCGCCGCCGGACGAGCCGCCGGCCGAACCGGTGACCACGCCATCGGCCGAGGTCGGCACGTTGAAGCCGGCTGCACCGCCGACACCGTCGAACAGGCCGGAAATCGAATTGCTTGTGATGTTGTAGACCAGAGTCTGGCCCGAGGCAGGACCGGAGTCCTGCAGATCGACGCCTTCCTTGACCAACCTATGCGTGCCGGTGCTGCTATTGCCGTTGAGATTCAGCGCGACCGGTGTGCCGTTGAGGCTGGTCGACAGCTTGTATCCGGCGGCATCCTTCTGAACCACGTAGTAAGCTTGACCCGGATTCAGGTTGCTGAGCGTCTGCTCGCCCACGCCGATGAGCGAATTGTCAGTGAAAGTGTTCGAGAAGGCCAGGTTCTTGACGACCGGGGCGACATAGAAGTCGTCACTGGTATCACCGGGGGTGCCGGCGTTGTTGATGAAACCAACCGTATCGCCAGGATTGTCAGCCAGCCGAATGAAGTTGGCGTCAAAATTATATGCCACGCCGACGGCGCCGGTATAGCTGCCGCCGTTGATGACATAATAGGTATGGCCGCTGACCAGCCCGGCTATTCCTGAGCCAGTATAGATCACCGCCTGGCCGTTCGAGAATCCGTGGCTGGGCAGATAGATGCGGCCGACATTGGAGTTGTCCTGGCTCACGGAGAACTCGTTGGCGTCGGTCGCCGGATTGTCGAGCGTGACATTGGCGTCGACAAATGCCGGAATGAACGTGCGAGGCTGCGCCGGGCGATACGTCACCACGTCGCCGTTGTTGAAAGGCGTGCTCGCGTCGAGAATCTTGTCGTTCGCGTCGTCGATCATGCCGCGCGTAAATGTGTCCGACACCTCCACGAAACCGATCGTCTGCAGCTTGATCGTGTTTTCGTCGATGACCTTGACCTGATACGTCGTGCCGTTCGACAGGCCGTCGATTACGTCGCCTGCGTTCGAGTTGTAGATCAACTGGTCACCGTCCACGAAGGTGTGGTTGGGGATCGTGATCGTGTCATATGCCGCGTTGACGGCGCTCGAACCGAACCTGGCGCCGAGCTGCACGGTATTACCGTCGCGCACGACGACGGTGTATTCCTTGTTCTGGACAAGACCGCCTGTGGTGGCGCCCGTCCAGGTGATCGTCGCGCTGTCGCTCAACTTGTGTGGCTTGCCGAAGTCGATGAAATTGCCGGCGTCGTTGGACCCTGCAACCGTGCCGTCCGACACGTCGCCGCCGTTGGCGCCATGCTGGGCGATCATCTCGATGTTGCCCTGCGCTTCGACGCGTTCGGAATCGCCGATCACGAAATTCACCGTGCCGGTCGCCGAAGCACTTGTCGTCACCGAGCTATCGCTGATGAACCCGCCACCGCTGACGCGGCCCGCCGAGTCGGCGTCCGTAACAAGGTTGGCGGTGCCTTTGATGTTACCGCCAACGCGCATGACGCTGCCGACGCCGGCAAAGGTCAGGTTCATCGTATGCACGGTCGTCGAATCCGCGCTGCCGGATGCGAAATTGGCGAGGCCGCCGCCGTCCGACGACATGGTCGAAGTGGTCGTGGCAAGCGCTACGGCATCGACATTGATGTTGTTGGCGGCACTGTTTGTATCGTCATCCACATCGCCGCGGAACTTCACCGTGGTCGAACCGCCGGCCGTCACGTTCACATCGACCGAGGATACCCGGACAATGCCGCCGCTGGCCGTGGAACCACCGCCGAAGGCCTCGTTGCCATGACGGCCGGCGATATTGATATCGCCGGATGCGGAGGTCAGCGACAGGTCCTCGTCGATGTCGAGGTTCAGGGTTGAACTGGCATCGGCATTGACCTGCGTACTATCGACCGCCGCCAGGCCACCGGTAACGTTGTTGGCAGATGCGACTGCGCCGCGCGGCGTGGCTGCCGAGACTCGCAGGAAATTGGCGCCGTCATGGTTCAGAAGGGCGGCTATGTTGACGCTGTTCTCAGCATGGATCGAGCCGCCCTGCCCGCTGGTAAAGTCGATGGAGGCGTCGAAATCCGAGAAGGTATTGGAGTTGGAAATGGCAATTGCGCCGGCGGTCAGCGAAGTCGCGGCGCTGATCGAGTTGCCGACCAGCTTTGCCTGCATGTCGAAGCCGGCAGCCGAAGTCACATCGACATTGCCGCCGATCCGTCCGATGACCTGAGACTGGTTGGTCGCCCGTGTGATGACGTCGCCAATCGACGCGCCGACACTGAGCGTTGTCGCCTTCGCAGTGGAACTGACGTTCGACGTCAGGTCGGCATCGAGGTCGATGCCGCCCGAGGTGGTGGTGATCTTTGTCGTGCCCTGCGAAGCATCGCTTGCCTCGGCGCCGATGCGGATTTCCGCGCCGCCGGTATCCTTCGAAGTCACGTCCAGAGCCGTGACCGAGGCCAGTCCGGCAACGCCGGTGCCCAGCGCCGCCGCGTCGGCGGTGTGATGGCCTTCCGCCAGGAGCCTGACGCTCGTCGCGGAGAGTTCGCCGTCCTCGCCGATATAAGCGCGCGTATCACTGTCGATCCAGGTCGTGACGGTTGTCGACGCAAAGGCGATCCCGCCGGCGATGCCGACGCCCTTGGATTGTGGCGCTGAGGTGGACGTGCCCGTCGCGGTCATGACCAGCGCGCCGCCCAGCGTCACGTCCGCGCCGTCGGCCACGAACACTTCGGTGTCATGCGCGGCCTTGGCGGTAATCGTGGTGCTTGTAATAGCAGCAAGGCCGGCGGCCTCGAAGCTGGTCACATCCGCGTTAACGGTCGTGTTGGAAGTCGCGGTCAGCGTTACGTCACCCGCAGTCACTTCAGCACTGTCGCCAATATAGGACCGGGTACGTGAGGATTGCCCGGTTCCATCGCCGATTGTGGCGATGGCCGTAATGTCGCTTGCCGAAACGCCAATCGATCCCGAAGCGGCGTTGACGACGGCATTGGCCATCGACGCGCCGGTTGCCGTTGTGGCGAGACCGGTCAGGGCAGCGCTGCCGAGATCGATGATCGAATCGTGACCGACGAAGGTTTCGGTAATCCGGTTAGCATTGGCGCGGGCTTCCAGATCGTTGACCTTGGCGATGCCGCCGAAGCCTGTGCTGGTCACGGTGGCATTCGCCACCGCGGTGATTTCGGTCGCGGTCAGATTGACGGCGCCCGCCGTCAGGTCGGTGTACTTGCCGATATAGGCGCGGGTCTTGCCCTGCATTTCGGCGACCGCCGTGGTGAGCGAGACGGAAACGCCTCCGGCGAAGCCGAAACCTTCGGTGACGGCCCGCGCCTCGGTACGGCCATTGGCGACCGCGTCAATGCGGCCGCGCGACAGGCCGTCCTGGCTCAATATGTCGATGTCGACAAGCGTAGTCTGGGACGCATCATTGTTGCGGCCGACATAGGCTTCGACGTCGTTGGAGGTGACCGCGGTGGGCGAGAGACCGGCAATAGAGACAAGGCCCGATACGGACACGTTGAAAATCTTGGCGTCGGCCAGCGCATCGCCGTCCGCCGTCAGATTAAGATCGGTCACGCGCAGGTCGGCGCCATCACCAGCATAAGCTCGCGTCTTGCCGCCCGCCGTTGCCGTGGGTTTGTAGAGGCTGGCGCTGGCCAAGAAAGACCCATCACCACCCTCGGTGCGCGCGACCGCATCAATATCGCCGCGAGCCGAAATGTCGACCGCATCGGCGCCTCCGGTGACTTTCACCACGGCGGCAGGGTTGCCGGCAGCGTTGATGCCGTCGGATGCGCCAATATAGGCCTCTATGATACCGTTGGTCGTTGCGACCGCGTTCAGGTTTGAGGCAGTCGCAAGGAAGCCGACGCCGGCGACGACGGCCTTTGCTTCGGCTTTGTTGACGACCCTGTCCACGCCCCCCAGCTTGCCAGCATTGACGTCAAGCGTGCCTGCAAGCAGGTTCACTCCGTCGCGCACAAACGAGGATGTGCGACCGCTGACCAGAGCGGTCGGTTTGTAGTCCCCGATCGTGACGCCAACCGACACGCCAATGCCAAGCAGATTGGCCACTGCGTGCATGTCGCTGTCTGAAACGACCGTGATCGCGCCGCCGCCCACATTGACGTCGGTCGTCACATTCGCTGCTACCTGGCTGCTGCCGGCGCCGATGAAGGCCTCGACGATTCCGTCGACCGTGGCGTTCGACTTTATGCCGCTTCCACTGACAAGACCACCAATCGAAATATTGGCGCCCTGCACATCCGCCTTCATTTCAGGCGCGTCGGCAAGGATGGCTACGCCGCTTGCGTCGACATCGACGCCCTGGCCGATATAGGCCCGCACCGTGCCGGAAACGGTGGCGTTCTGTTCAAGCAGCGAGACCGTGGCGAGCCCGGAAATCCCGACATTCACGATGTCGGGCGTCGCCAGCATGTTGCCGATCGCGGTGATGTTGACCTGACCGTCAATATCGACAACGCCGATGTCGGAGGACGGTTCGACGCCGGAAGCCGAACCGACATGCGCATCAACCTCGCCGGTGATCTTGGCAGTAGCCTTGATGTCCGAAGCGCTAACCGCACCCGAGACAGCCACGGCCGTCGTATCGGAGTTGGCGTCATAATCGCCGTCCGCCTTGACGTCGAGCGAGGCGGCCCAGAGCGTGCCGCCCTGGCCGACAAAGGCGCGGGTCTTGCCGGCCACGTCGGACAATGTGTCGAAGACGCTGATGGTGGCGACGCCGCCCACATTGAGCGCGAAGCCGCCATTGTCGATGCCGCCGGTCGCGTTCATGTCCGACCAGGCGTTGACGGTTACCACACCGGTAATGTCAGTCACGCCGCTGCCACCGGTGACCGGACCGTTGAACGGCGCACCGAGATAGGCCTCGACTGTTCCATCGACCAGCGCATTGGCCGTGAGAGTCGAGACGGACGCCAGGCCGCCGAGGCTCAGCATAAAGGTGGTTGCGGTTGCGTTGTACTGGACGCGATCCGCCGAATCGCCGGCCTCGATCTCAAGCGACGCGGCCTTCAGGGCAACGCCATCGCGCACATAGGCACGGGTCTTGCCGCTCAGTTCAGCTTTCGGTTCGGCAATGTTGACGGTCAGGCCGAAGCTTGCGCCGACGAGGAACGTATCGGCGACCGCATCCATGGTCGCATCGGCATCAACGACGACGGCGCCGTCACCGGCGTCGCTGCCGGAGATGGTCAGT
>NZ_RZTO01000323.1:0-6273 GCF_003997225.1 Mesorhizobium sp. M2C.T.Ca.TU.002.02.1.1 | reverse complement strand
GTCTTCTGCAGCTCCTCTCCCATGACCCACAAGAAAGGCTGCACCATGAGATAGAGGTTGTTCTCGACTTCATCCGGGCTGTACTGGCGGATGAATTTCAGGCCACGGGTCACGATGATGCAGACATAGGCGTCGCGGATGCCGCTCTTGGCGGCCATTTCCACGAGCTTCTGGCGAATGCCGTGACGGTCGAGCGGGCTGCGCAGGCGCAATTGTTTCAAGCTGCGCTCGAAGCGGTCCAGATGGTCGTCGAGGCGGAAGAAGCGGCCATCCCAGATGGACGGCACGTCGTATGTCAGGTCCGAATGGAGGAAGCCCTGGTCCAGAATCGGAATGCGGGCTTCATGGATCGGATAGAGCTCACCTTCGACATAGGCCACGCCCTTGGACAAAGGGTTGTCGCTGGCTTCCAATTCGCCGAGGCGCTTGCGGTAACCATCGAAAATGAAATCGGTATAGGGCACGGTTATCCTCCATCCGAGCCTCTCCCGTTCCATGGAAAGGGCGAGCGGCTCGATCTCCTTGCTGATGCAATTTCCTGACAGAAATCCTGTTTTGGCCTTGAGCCATATCCGCGGGGCGCATTTCATGGGCCCCGCGGAGGACGGAACGGCGCCGTCAGTCGTCGAGCGAAATCTCGTAGAGAGGAACGTTCGAGCTCGGCGAGTTCCGCACGCCATGGACCTTGCTGCCATAGGCAAGGATGGTGTTCGGGCTGATCATCGGAATGATGACGTTCTGCGCCTTGATCTTCTCGCCGATGTCGAAATAGATTTTTGCCGCCTTGTCAGGCGCCGACTTCAGCGCCTCGGCCAGCATCGGCTTGGTGTCGTTGATGACGAAGGACGGGTCGGTTGCGGCGCCAGCGCGCTTGGCCCAGGTCGAATCCGGCGCCAGGCCGAAATAGTTCACATATTGCGACGTCCCATAAAAGTCGGGGGCGAAGAAGACGAAGGTCAGCGGGATGTGATCCTTGTTCGCCGCCTCGCGCCAGTTCGGGAACTCGACAGGCTTAAGGTCAAGCTTGATGTTGACCGCCGCCAGGTCCTGCTGGATTTTCTGCATGGCAAGGGTGAAGTCGACGCCATAGACGTTCAGCTTCGGATAGGTCGCTTCGAGCGTGAAGCCGTCGGCGTGGCCCGCCTTGGCAAGCAGTTCCTTGGCCTTGGCCTGGTCGAATTCCGGTATCGAGTGTCCCGCGCCGCCCGGGAAGTCCAGCGGGAAGGGAACCGAAATCAGCCGGCCATTGCCTTCGCCCAGGGTGAAGTCGACGAGCGACTTGCGGTCGACGGCCAGCGAGATCGCTTCGCGGATGTCGGCGGTCATCGGGAAGGGATTGGCGACGGCGCCCGGGCTGATCGCAATGTAGACGAAGTTGTTGGAGGGAGCCGATTCCGTTTTGACGTTCGGGCCGGTCAGCGTCTTGGCCGTCTCGGGATCAATGTTCATGGCGACATCGGCCTGGCCGCTCTGCAAAAGCTGGGCCTGGGCCACGGCGTCGCCGACCTGACGAATGACGATCTCGTCGACCTTGGCCGGTTCGCGCCAGTATTTTTCGTTTCGCTTCAGCCTGAGTTCCGCTCCGGGCTGATAGGTGTCGAGCACGAACGGGCCGGCGCCGGCCGAATGCGCCAGGAACCACGGCTCGGCAGGATCCGACTGCGCGGCGTCAGCCGCCGCGGTGGCCTTGCCTTCGGCCTGGGCGACGTCGCTGTTGATGACGCCGAAATAGCTGGCGGCCAGAACGTTCAGCAGTTCCGAATTCGGTTCGGCGGTTTTCACGACCACCGTTTCGGCGTCCGGAGTCTCGATCGAGGAGATCGTCGAGGCGAGATCCGACGGGCTGCCCTTTATGTTCTTCAGTCGCTCCCACGACCATTTGACGTCTTTCGCTTCGACCTTCGAACCGTCGGAGAAGGTGGCTTTCGGGTTGAGCTTGAAGGTGAACACGGTCTGGTCGTCATTGACCGTCCAGCTCTCGGCGATGACCGGGACGAGCTTGTTGTCCTTGTCGAGCGCCAGAAGGCCGTCATAGACCGCGGCGTTGTAGATCATGCAGGTGTCGCACCAGCTCCTGTCGATATCGAGGGAGTTGATGTCCATGTCGCGCGCGACGACCAGCGTCTTGGCCTCCGCCGGCACCGCCGTGGCGGCCATGCCCGCCAGCATCGTCGCCGCGGCAAGGCCTTTCCAATGTCTGGCAATATGATTGAAGTTCCCCAGTCTCATTATCATGCTCCTTTTGGCATTTTCGGTTCAAGCGCTACCGGTAATCAACTCCAGCGCCTGCCGCAGCTTCTCGGAAGAACCCAGCGCGGCCTTGTTCAAGACGGCCGAAACGACGGGCGCCGAAAGGCTGCCGGTGACGTGGAGTATTTCGTGATCGAGATCGTCGAAGGCGCGCGCCTGGATCTCGGCGATCCAATGACGCCCGAGCGACAGGCCGCTCGCAACCTGCTCGACGATGACGACGCGATTGGTCCTGGCGATGGACGAGAGGACCAGAGGCCAGTCGGTCGTGAGTTGGCCGACGCTGCGCATGTCGATGATTTCGGCGTCGATGCCGGTCTCTTCCGCGACCTTCAACGCCGCTGGGACCATGACGGATGTCGCAAGGACAGTGCACGCCGATCCGGGCCGGACGATCTTGGCCTTGCCGAACGGGATGCAAAAGTCGCGCTCGTCGCGCGGCACGAGAGACTCGCGCTGGTAGAATTCGACGTGCTCGATGATCGCGACCGGGTCGTTGGTCCTGAGCGCCGTGTTCAGCAGCCCGACATAGTCGAAGGCGGTCGTCGGCTCGACCACGTGCCAGCCGGGGAACAGCCGGAACAGCGCGGCCGGGTCGCTCGAATGCTGCGAGCCGTAGCCGGTATGCGGAGACACGCGCACCCGCATGACGAGCGGCACGGGAAACCCGTCGCCGAACATGTGCCTCACCTTGGCGATGCCGTTGCCGATCTGGTCGGCCGCCACGAAGCAGAAATCCCCGAACATGATTTCCACGACCGGCCGCAGCCCGCGCAGCGCGGCGCCGAGCGCGACGCCGGTGAAGCCGTTCTCGGCGATCGGCATGGCCAGCACGCGGCCGGGGAACTGCTCGAGCGCGGAGCGGGTAAAACCGCTCACTCCGCCACGCAGCCGATGGACGTCCTCGCCCAGCACGATGATGGTCGGGTCGCCCGCCATCGCCGCCCCCAGCGCTTCACCGGCGGCGGTGACGAAACGGGTCTTGACCAGTTCGTCGGGCGCGAAGTCCTCGATTTCCCGGTATTTGAGCCCCTCGGCTTCGGCGGGAGGCGCAAGGATGCCGATATCCACCGATTGCGCGGAAGGCCATAGGTTTGCCTGTATGCGAAGCTGGTTGCTGCCCGGCGCCGTTTCCGTCAGCCGCGCTGCGGCCGACTGGACGGTCGCGCTTACGCGCTCGTCGATCAGGGCCAGAGCCGTGCTATCGAGGATTCCGAGCTTGCCGAGACGTGTTTCCGCCAGCCGCAGCGGGTCGCGCTTCAGCCATTCCTGTTCTTCCTCGCTGCTGCGGTAGCCGAACTCGCTGCCGGTCTTGCTGCCGCTCTGGTGGTGATAGCGGTAGCACTTCGCCTCGATGACGACCGGACCGCGCCCCGCGCGGATCGTTTCGATCGCGTCCGACATCGCCTGATGGACGGCGACCACGTCCATGCCGTCGCATTCGATGCCGGTGAAGCCGAGCATGGGACCGCGCGATGCGATCCTGGGCTCGGCCGTCACATCCTCGATATGCGTGGAAACGGCATAGAGATTGTTCTCGACGAAGAATATGACCGGCAGCTTGTAGGCGGCCGCGATGTTCATCGATTCATAGGCCGCGCCCTGGAGCGAGGCGCCGTCGCCGAAGAAGGCGACCGAGATACCATCCCGGCCGAGGACATTGTCGGCAAGCGCGTATCCGACGGCGTGCGGAATGTTGCCGCCGACGATGGCGCTGGTGCCGGCGACGCCGGACGCGGCATGACGCATGTGCATCGAGCCGCCGCGGCCTTCGCAATAGCCCGGCGACAGCCCCATGATTTCGGCCATGAAGCGGTAGACGGCATCGTCCATCCGCGGTGTGAAGTCCTGGCTCAGTATGTCGAAGTCCGGCTCTGTCTGCGCATTGACCAGCTTGGTCAGCACCTGATGGTGCGCGCGATGCGTGCCATTGATCTGGTCGTTGGCGCGCAGCATCGACACCGCGCCGACAGCCGCCGCCTCCTGACCTATGCTGGCATGCGCGGGACCATGGATCAGGCCGGCTTTCTCCAGATCGAGAATTTTCTCCTCGAAGCGCCTGATCAGCTTCATTTGAGCATAAAGGCGAACCAACTCCCGAGCGGGAAGCGCGCTCCAGTCGGATTCGTCCGCCTCGATCCGGTACCAGGGTGCCGATGGTTTCAGTTCATGCTTTTGGGCCAACTCGTCTCCTCCCGCTCGGCCTATTGCAAAGAAAGGCCTAGCTCCGCGCGTCGCCGCAGCCATAGGCTTGCCCTGTAGCGAGGGTCGCGGGTGCGGTCATAAATCTTGTCCAGGATGCGCAGAACGCGCTTGGGGCCGATCTTGTCGCCCCATTCCAGCGGCCCCAGCGGGTAGCCCAGGCCAAGCCTGACCGCCGCGTCGAGATCTGGCGCCGAAGCGATTTTCTGCTCGACGATTTCGCTGCCGATATTGACGATCGTGGCGATGACGCGCTGGCAGACGGCCCCGCAGCTATCCTCCACCATGGTCGCCTTGCGGCCGGCGCGGCGGACCAGGCTCAAGGCCGCTTCCCTGGTCCGGTCGGACGTTGCGGCGGAGGCCACGAGCGTCACGTGGCGGTCGATGCCGAAAAACGGATCGAAGCCGACGCAAAGCGAAGCCGGCAGACCGAGCCGCACCGCGGCGCCGGCCACGTCCTCGCCCTCCAGGCCGATGAGAATGAGGTGGTCGCCGTCGATCGTCCGGTCGGTGGCGCACGAGTCGACGAGTTCCTGCATGCCCGAGGCCTCGTTGTCGGCGATCACGGTGACGCGACCCGGCAAAGCCGCTTCGGCGCCAGCCGCTTCCGCCGGTCCCGCGGGAGGGTTCGGTCGGCCATCGCCATGGTCGTAGAACCCGCGTTTGGTCTTGCGGCCGAGAAGACCGGCCTCCACGCGCCGGGCGGCGAGGACCGACGGGCGATAGCGCGGATCCTGGTAGAATTGGTTGTAGATGCTTTCCATGACCGGATGCGAGACATCGAGCCCGGTCAGGTCCATCAGCTCGAACGGACCCATCCTGAATCCAGCGGCGTCCCGCAGGATCGCATCGATGTCGTCGACCGGCGCAACACCTTCGCGCAGCATCGCCAGGGCTTCCGTGCCGAAGGCGCGGCCAGCGTGATTGACGATGAAGCCGGGCGTGTCGGCGGCAATGACGGGGCGATGGCCGAAGCGGGCCGCGAGCTCGACCAGCGCGCGCTCGACCTCCGGCGCCGTATGGGCGCCGGAGATGACCTCCACCAGCTTCATCACCGGGACGGGATTGAAGAAATGATAGCCTGCGATCCGCTGCGGGCGGCTGGCCGCGGAGGCGATCGCCGTCACCGACAGGGACGATGTGTTGGTCGCTATGATTGCGTCCGGCCCGACGATCTTTTCCAGCGTCTCGATGAGCTGACGCTTGGGCTCGAGACGTTCGACGATGGCTTCCACGACCAGGTCGGTGCCGGCCAGGCGGCCCAGTGTCTCGACGGGTTCGATACGGGCAAGCAGTCTTTCGACCGTTTCCGCGCTGACCTTGCCCGCGGCGGCCCTGGCGCGTTGGCGCGACGCGATCTGCTCGAGGGCGGCTGCGGCTTTTCCCGGCGCTTCGTCGACGATCACCACGTCGACGCCCGCCGCCGCCAGAACCTCCGCTATGCCGGATCCCATCACCCCGGCGCCCACGACACCGGCTTTCTCGACCCGACTTCTCGACACCCCTCCCGCGCCTGCCAAGTCAGCGCCCCGTAAATGACGCTTTGCGCTTTTCCAGGAAGGCGGCGATGCCCTCCCGTTTGTCGGCCGTATCGAAAAGCAGTTGAAATGCCTTGCGCTCCAGGCGCAACGCCGTTTCCAGGGGAGCGTCCTCGCCATTGACGACGGCTTCCTTGATCTGCTCGACGGCCAACGGCGGGAGACGGCTGATCTTCTGGGCGATCTGCAGTGCCTGCCGCAGGGCATCGCCCTCATCCGTGAGCATGCTGACGAGGCCGGCGCGCTCGGCATCTTCCGCCGGGAACATATCGCCGGTCAGGAC
>NZ_RZTO01000322.1:0-6325 GCF_003997225.1 Mesorhizobium sp. M2C.T.Ca.TU.002.02.1.1 | reverse complement strand
CCAGACGATCGCGCCGGAGAAGGATGTCGACGGCTTCCATTTCATCAATGTCGGCAAGCTCGGCACCGGTGAGCTCGAAACGGCCTTCGTGCCCTGCACGCCGGCGGGCTCCATGCTTTTGATCGAGCGGGTGCGAGGCAAAGACCTTTCCGGCCTCAACGCCGTCGTCGTCGGCCGCTCCAACATCGTCGGCAAGCCAATGGCCAACCTGCTGCTCGCCGCCAACTGCACGGTCACCATCGCGCATAGCCGCACCAGGGACCTGCCGGCGCTGGCCCGCACCGCCGACATTTTAGTGGCCGCCGTCGGCCGGCCGGAGATGGTCAAGGGCGACTGGGTCAAGCCGGGCGCGACCGTCATCGACGTCGGGATCAACCGCATCCCCGCGCCTGAGAAGGGCGAGGGCAAGAGCCGCCTGGTCGGCGACGTCGCCTATGCCGAGGCGGCGAAGGTCGCCGGCGCCATCACGCCGGTGCCCGGCGGCGTCGGGCCGATGACCATTGCCATGCTGATGGCGAACACTGTAGCTTCCGCCTACCTCGCGGCCGGGCTGAAGCGGCCGTCCTTCTGATCGAAAGCAGATCCTTGCCGAACCTCACTGCTCCTATCGAACGGCCGATCACGAACGATCCCGTTCAGGGCGGCCGTCAGTTCGGCTTCCTGCTCGTCGACAAGTTCTCGATGTTCTCGCTGGCGGCGGCCATCGACTGCTTCCGCTCGGCCAACCGCCTGCTCGGCCGCGACTTCTATGGCTGGACGACGATTTCGGCCGATGGCGACGCGGTCATGGCCTCGAACGGCCTGCCGCTGAAGATCGACTACTCGGTCGCCGACATGCCGCCGGTCGACATCCTGTTCGTCTCGGTCGGGCTCACCACCGAATTCCCAGGCAAGAGCAAGGTGCTGGCGGCGCTGCGCAGCTGGGGCCGGCGCGGCAATGCGCTCGGCGCGCTGTCGGTCGGCTCCTATCTTCTGGCCGAGGCCGGGCAGCTCGACGGCTATCGCTGCACCATCCATTGGGAGAACCGCGCCGGCTTCATGGAGCGCTTCCCCGACATCAACTGCACCGGCAATGTCTTCGAGATCGACCGCAAGCGCTACACCTGCGCCGGCGGCACCACCTCGATCGACCTGATGCTGGAGATCGTGCGCGGCGATTTCGGCTCCAACCTTGCCAATGGCGTCGCCAACCAGTTCCAGCACGAGCGCATCCGCTCGGCCGGCGACCGCCAGCGCGTCGGACCGGAGCGGGATCTCACCGGCAAGTCGGAGAAGCTGAGGCGCATCGTCGAACTGATGGCCGACCATCTCGACGAGCCGCTGTCCGCGGTACAGCTCGCCAAATCGGCGGGCCTGTCGGTGCGCCAGGTCGAGCGCCTGTTCCTGCGCCATCTCAGCGTGACGCCCGGCCGCTATTACATGCGACTGAGGCTGGAGCGGGCGCGCGAATTGCTGCGCCAGACCAACATGCCGATCCTCGATGTCGCGATCGCCACCGGCTTCACCTCGCACTCCTATTTCGCGCAGAGCTACCGGCTGCAGTTCGGCCGCCCGCCATCGGAAGAGCGGCGCACCACTTATTAGAGCGCTCCGCCTTTCATCCTCGGCCGGGCTTGTTTCCAGGACCCGCCTCAAATAGCTTTCGCAGCGCGGACGAGGGTTGCTCTCAGGAGATTTTCATGGCGGGACTGATACGGAGCGTTGCTGCGGCGATCCTCCTTTTGTCGATGACCACGTTTGGCTTTGCCGCCAACAAGGTCATCATCATCCTCGATGCATCGGGCTCCATGTGGGCTCAGATCGACGGCAAGCCGAAACTGGAGATCGCGCGTGAATCGCTGCGCACGGTGCTGCAGTCGGTTCCGGCCGACGACGAGATCGGCTTCATGGCCTATGGCCATCGCACCAAGGGCAGCTGCGATGACATCGAGCTGATCGTGCCGCCGCAGGCCGGCTCCGCCAGCGCCATTTCGGCGGCCGCCGACAGCATGAAATTCCTTGGCAAGACGCCGCTGACG
The DNA here is from genome assembly GCF_003997225.1 of Mesorhizobium sp. M2C.T.Ca.TU.002.02.1.1. Classification (NCBI taxonomy): domain Bacteria; kingdom Pseudomonadati; phylum Pseudomonadota; class Alphaproteobacteria; order Hyphomicrobiales; family Phyllobacteriaceae; genus Mesorhizobium; species Mesorhizobium sp. M2C.T.Ca.TU.002.02.1.1. Next base: position 4,307 of record NZ_RZTO01000322.1, on the reverse strand, counting down.
GCCGCCGTCAAGCAGGCCGCCTCGGCGCTGAAGTACACCGAGGACAAGGCAACCGTGGTGCTGATCACCGATGGCCTGGAAACCTGCGGCGGCGATCCCTGCGCGCTCGGCAAGGAGCTGAAGGAAAGCGGCGTCGATTTCACCGCCGATGTCGTCGGCTTCGGCCTGACCGCCGACGAGGGCAAGCAGATCGCCTGCCTCGCCGAAAACACCGGCGGCAAATACATCCAGGCCTCCGACGAGAAGGCGCTGCAGGAAGCTCTGGTCGAGACCGTCGCGGCTCCGGCTCCGGCTCCTCAGCCAGTTCCCGAACCAGCACCGGCTCCCGCGCCGAAGGCAGTGGAGGTCGACTACAATCTCATCCCGACGGCGCTGCTGAAGGATGGTGGCGAGGCGCCGAAGTCCGACGTCTATTTTGAAATCTTCAAGGACGACGCCAAGGGGACCGGCGGCGAGCACGTCGATTACGGTTATAACACCGTCAAATTCCACCTTGACGCCGGCAACTACATCGTCGTCGCCACCAGCGGCGCGGCCAGGGCGGAGCAGAAGGTCTCGCTGACGGCCGACAAGACGACGGAACCGGCGCTCAACCTGAACGCCGCGGAGATATCCATCCATGCCAGGCCGGCGCCGGGCGCCGATATCGACCGCGGGGCGCAGATCAGCATCGCCTATCCCGGCGGCACCTCGGACGCCAATTACGGTGAGGTCAAGTTCGTCGTCCCGACCGGCGAGACCAAGGTCACCGTCAGCCTGGGAGCCGGGCAGGCGAGCGAGACGATGCAACTCGTCGCCGGCCAGGTTGTCGACAAGGACATCATCGTCGGCGTCGGCAAGGCCAAGGCCAATGCCTTCTACACCCAGGGCGGGGAGAAGGCCGGCACGGACGTGTCCTGGAAAGTATACAAGGCCGCCAAGAAGCTCGATGGCACCCGAGACCAGGTGACCTATGCCTACGGACCCGACAGCCAGTTCGACCTGCCGCCCGGCGACTATGTGATGGGCGTCGACGTGCAGGCCGTGTCCGCTGAGCAGCCTTTCAGCGTGACGGTCGGGCAGATGGCGGATGTCAACGTGACGCTGAATGCCGGTGTCGTGGCGGTCGACGCGCCAGGCGCCGATGGCTTCAAGATCTTCGAGGCCAAGAAAAACATCCAGGGCGAGCGCAAGCAGGTGACCTACGCCTATGGCGAAAAGATGCAAACGACGCTCGCCGCGGGCGACTACGTGCTGGTGACCAACTTCACCACCGACAAGGCCGACAAGGAAACGCCCTTCACCGTCAAGGCCGGCGAGCGCAACGAGCTCACCGTGCAGTAACCGGCTGGACGGGACGAGAAAGGGCGGCTCCGGGCCGCCCTTTTGCATGGGATGACCAGGATTTAGGTCAGGCGCTTCCGAACGCCGCCGCCCCATGATCGGCACGGCCGACCAGTTGCCGGAAGCCGGCGAACAGCTCGCGGCCGAAGCCGAACTCGTTGCCGATGAGGTCGGCATCCGCCGTGCGGCGCAGCGCGAATTCCGTTCCAGGCACCAGCACGTCCAACGTGCCGGCATCGGCGTCGAGCCGGACGATGTCGCCGTCATGGATCCTGGCGATGGCGCCGTCCTCGACCGCTTCCGGCGTCACATGGATCGCCGCCGGCACCTTGCCGGAGGCGCCCGACATGCGCCCGTCGGTCACCAGCGCCACGCGCTGGCCGCGATCCTGCAGGATGCCGAGCACGGTGGTCAGCTTGTGCAGCTCCGGCATGCCGTTGGCCTTCGGGCCCTGGAACCGGATGACGGCGATGAAGTCGCCGGTAAGCTGGCCGGCCTTGAAGGCGTCGTTCAGCGCCTGCTGGCTGTCGAAGACCTTTGCCGGCGCCTCGATGACGCGGCGCTCGGGTTTCACGGCGGAAGTCTTGATCACCGCATGACCGAGATTACCGCCGAGCACCTTCAGCCCGCCAGTCGGCTGGAACGCCTTCTTGACCGGCGCCAGCACCTTCTCATCGCCGCTCACGAGCGGCGCCGCTTCGCGCACCACGCCGCCGTCGTCGCCAAGCCTCGCCTCGACCGCGTAGGGCCGCAGGCCTTCGCCCCATACCGTCTGCACGTCCTCGTGCAGCAGGCCTTCGTCGAGCAGCTCGCGGATCAGGAAGCCGAGCCCGCCTGCGGCGTGGAAATGGTTCACGTCGGCAAGTCCGTTCGGATAGACGCGGGCAAGCAGCGGCACGGCCTCCGACAGGTCGGAAATGTCCTGCCAGGTCAGCGCGATGCCGGCCGCCGCCGCCATGGCGATCAGATGGATCGTATGGTTGGTCGAGCCGCCGGTGGCGTGCAGGCCGACCACGCCGTTGACGATCGAACGCTCGTCGATCATGCGCCCGACCGGCGTATAGGCATTGCCGAGCGCCGTGATCGCCAATGCGCGCTTGGCCGCTTCCCTGGTCAGCGCGTCGCGCAGTGGCGTGCCCGGATTGACGAAGGAGGCGCCGGGCGTATGCAGGCCCATGATCTCCATCAGCATCTGGTTGGAGTTGGCGGTGCCGTAGAAGGTGCAGGTGCCCGGCCCGTGATAGGACTTGGACTCTGCTTCCAGCAATTCGGCGCGGCCGACCTTGCCTTCGGCATAAAGCTGGCGGACCTTGGCCTTTTCGTCATTCGCGAGACCGGTCGTCATCGGCCCCGCGGGGATGAAGACGGCCGGCAGATGCCCGAAGGTGAGCGCCGCGATCACCAGCCCGGGCACGATCTTGTCGCACACGCCGAGGAAGACGGCCGCGTCGAACATGTTGTGCGACAGCCCGATCGCCGCCGCCATGGCGATCACATCGCGCGAAAACAGCGACAGCTCCATGCCGGGCTGGCCTTGCGTGACGCCGTCGCACATCGCCGGCACGCCGCCGGCGACTTGGGCGATGCCGCCGGCCTCGCGCGCGGCTTCCTTGATCAGCGCCGGGAACGTCTCGAAGGGCTGATGCGCCGACAGCATGTCGTTGTAGGAGGTGATGATGCCGAGATTCGGCACGCGGTCGCCGCCAAGCGCGATCTTTTCCGATGGACTGCACACGGCAAAACCGTGGGCGAGGTTGCCGCAACCCAGCACCGCGCGGTTGGCGGTGCGGCTGGAAGCCTCCGCGATGCGGCCGAGATAGGCTTCGCGGCCGGCTTTCGAACGGTGGCGGATGCGTTCCGTGATGGCTTCGATATCGCGTCTGGCTGTCATGGTCCGTCCTTTCGAGCCCGGCGACGTCCTCCCTCTGCCACCGGGCTGTCCTCATCTGAAATCAGGGTGCCCAGAACACCTCTATTCGTCTCGGCGCCGCCTCGAGCACTCTGCGGATGGGCTTCTTCGCGCCGGGACCGGTCGCGCCGTTGAACGCGGCGCGCTTGTCCTCGCCTTCGATATGGAGCGCGACGAAGCCGGCGGCGACGATGCGCGCCATCGAGAGCGTGAGCCGCGGCTCGCCGCCGCTCGCCGCATGCACCGGCAGCACGATGCGCTGCGAGGCCGGGTCGAGCAGTTCCTCGAGATTGCCGGCATCCGGGAAGAACGACGCCGTATGGCCGTCGCCGCCCATGCCGAGGATCACCACGTCGAGCGGCCAAGGCAATGATTTGAGCGCTTCGCTGTCCGCCGCGGCCGCGTCCTCGATGCTTGCCGTCTCATGGTAGAGCGGCACGAAGCGCGCCGCCGCGGCCTTGTTCTGGAGCAGGTTCGCCGCCACCAGCCCGGCATTCGAGCGCGGCGAGGAGGGCGGCACGAAGCGCTCGTCGACCAGCGTCACGGTAATCTTGTCCCAGTCGATCGGCGTGGTCGACAGCGCGGCGAACAGCTTCGCCGGCGTGGTGCCGCCGGACACCGCGAGCAGCGCGGTGCCGCGTTTCGCGATGGCGCTGGTCAACCGGTCTGCGATCTCCCCGGCAAGCGCCGTCGCCAGGTCCTGGCGGTCGGCAAAGCCGTTCCAGCCGTAGCGGACGTCGCTCAATTGCTCTCGTGCCATGTCCGTCCGTCACGTTCGATAAGAGCGATCGAGGCCGACGGCCCCCAGGTTCCGGCCGTATAGCCCTGCGCCTCCTGCCTGGCGCTTTCCCAGGCATTCTGGATCGGGTCGATCCATTTCCAGGCCGCCTCGACTTCGTCGCGGCGCATGAACAGCGTCTGGTTGCCGCGCACCACATCCATGATCAACCGCTCATAGGCGTCGGGCGCGCGCCCGTCGAAGGACTGCGCGAAGCTCATGTCGAGCGAAATCTGGCGCAGCCGCATGCCGCCCGGCCCCGGATCCTTGATCATGATGAACTGCTTGACGCCTTCG
>NZ_RZTO01000321.1:0-6338 GCF_003997225.1 Mesorhizobium sp. M2C.T.Ca.TU.002.02.1.1 | reverse complement strand
GGCATCTTCCTTCCCCCCTTGTGGGGGAAGGTGGCCTCGCGAAGCGAGGTCGGATGAGGGGTGTTCCAGCGGAGTGAGACGTTGGCGATTGTGTCGCCATGCTTATTTCACGAATGCTGGCGTTCCCTGGAACACCCCTCATCCGTCTCGGCGCTGCGCGCCGATCCACCTTCTCCCACAAGGGGAGAAGGAAGAAGCGGCCAATCAAAACGGGTAATGCTGGTCCGGATCCTCGATCGTCACCCAGCGCAGGTCGGTGAATTCGGCGATCGAGGCCTTCCCGCCGAAGCGGCCGTAGCCGGAGCCTTTCACGCCGCCGAACGGCATCTGCGCCTCGTCGTGGACGGTCGGGCCGTTGATATGGCAGATGCCGGCCTGGATGCGCGCGGCCACCGCCATGGCGCGGCGGATGTCGCGGCTGAAGACGGCGGAGGACAGGCCGTATTCGGTGTCGTTGGCGACGCGCACGGCCTCGTCTTCGCCCTTGACGCGAATGACCGGCTTCACCGGGCCGAAGGACTCTTCCGAATAGACGCGCATGGCGGGCGTCACGTGATCGAGGAGCGTGGCTTCCACGACCGTGCCGGTCCGCTTGCCGCCGGCGGCAAGCTTGGCACCCTTGGCGGTCGCATCGGCGATCAGCTCTTCCATCTTGTCCGCCGCCTGGCTGCTTATCAGCGAGCCGAGAACGACATGGCCGCGCGGGTCGCCGGCCGGCAATTGCGCGGCGCGCGCGGCGAGCTTGGCGACGAACTCGTCGGCGATTGTCTCGTCGACGATCAGGCGTTCGGTCGACATGCAGATCTGGCCCTGATGCATGAAGGCGCCGAAGGTTGCGGCATTCACCGCCGCGTCGATGTCGGCATCGTCCAGCACCACCAGCGGCGCCTTGCCGCCGAGCTCGAGCAGGGCCGGCTTGAGGTGGCGACCGGAGAGCTCAGCGATGATGCGGCCGACCTTGGTCGAGCCGGTGAAGTTGACGCGCTTCACCGCCGGATGCGCGATCAGCGCCTCGACGATTGCCGCGGCGTCCTTCGGGTCGTTGGTGACGACATTGACGACGCCCTTGGGCAGGCCGGCCTCGACCAGCACCTGACCGATCAGGCGATGCGTGCCCGGGCACATCTCGGAGGCCTTCAGCACCACCGTGTTGCCGCAGGCGAGCGGCATCGCAAGCGCACGCGTGCCGAGGATGACCGGCGCATTCCACGGCGCGATGCCGAGGCAGACGCCTGCCGGCTGACGGATCGCCATGGCGAGCGTGCCGGGCTTGTCGGACGGAATGACCTCGCCGGCAATCTGCGTGGTCATCGCGGCCGCCTCGCGCAGCATGTTCGAGGCGAGCATGACGTTGAAGCCGGCCCAGGGTCCGGTGGCGCCCGTCTCTTCCAACATCAGTTTCGTGAATTCGCCGACCTTCGAGGCCATGACGTCGGCTGCCTTCAAGAGTAGCGCGCGGCGTTCACCGGGTCCGGTCTTCGACCAGGCGTCGAAGGCAGCGGCCGCGGCATCGGCGGCCGCGTTGGCGTCGGCGATGCTTGCGGCAGCGGCGCGCGTCGCGAGCTTGCCGGTGAAGGGATCCAGGCGCTCATACGAGGTTTTGCCCGTTGCCGCCCGCTCGTCGCCGTCGATCAGAAGTCCAATGTCCATGGGTTTCTCCCCTCGCTCCCAATGAAGCGTTACAAAGTGGATGTTAGAAGCCAAGCACTTCCGCGTTGATCGACGCTTCGAGGCCGCCGTCGACGGGCAGATTGGCGCCATTGATCCAACGCGCCCCGTCCGAGCACAGGAACAGCACGGCCGGCGCAATGTCGCCCGACGTGCCGGCGCGGCCGACGCGGGCAATATCGCTGTCGACCTTGGAATCGCCGAGGACCGCGCGGAATTGTCTCAGGATCGGCGTCTCGACCGGGCCGGGACTGACTGCGTTGACGCGGATGCCACGGCTCTTGAACAGGTCCTGGTGCGCGGCGCGGAAGGTCCACAGGAGCAAGAGCTCCTTCGAGACGGGATAGCCTTCCTCGTTCTTCACCGCGTGGTCGGCGATCACCTTGGCCACATCGGGAAACCCCTCGACGCTGATCATCGAGGCGGCGCGGTTCAGATTGGCGCGCCAGCCATATCCGGCGATCGAGGCGACGTTGACGATGGCGCCGCCTTCTCGAAGCCTCGGCGCCATCGCTTCGGAGAGTGCGCGCAGGCCGTAGAAGTTGACGGCAAGCGTCGGCGCCGCACCTGTGTTGCCGGAGAGGCCGGCGACGTTGCAGAGCGCGTCAATGCGCTGCGGCAGCCGCGCGACGAGGTCGTCGACGCCGGCCTTTGACGAGATGTCGGCCTGGACGAAGACGCCTTGACGCCCGGCCGGCTCTCGCAGATCGACGCCGATCACATCGGCGCCGAGCTGGCCCGCCAGTTCCGCCGTGCGCGCGCCGATGCCCGAGGCGACGCCGGTGATGAGGATCGTCTTGCCGAACAGCATGCTCATGCCTTCTCCCTGTGTGCCGCAGTGGGTGCTGGTGAAATGGTCTCGCCGGTCGGATCCGCCACGCTGGTGGGAAGCCTGACGCGGTAGCCGACAGACAGCAGGCGCCAGCCGAAGCGTTCCTCGAGCGTGCCCCACAGGCCGCGCGGCAACAGCAGCGAGAAGACCAGCGCCGTGGCGCCGAGACCGATCAGGTACCAGACGCCGGTGCCGCCGAACCACGTCTCGATGATAAAGAACAGCAGCGCGCCGAGGATGGCGCCCTCGAAGGTGCCGATGCCGCCGACCAGCACCATGAAGATCATGTAGGCCGTCCACTGCACGCTGAAATAGGTTTTCGGCTGGAAGGTGATCGCGGTCGCCAGCCACAGCGCGCCGGCGACGCCGATGCCGAAGGCGGCAAGCACGAAAAGCAGCCGCTTGGTGCCGATGACGCGCACGCCGACGGAGGCTGCCGCATCCTCATTGTCGCGGATGGCGCGGATGGCGGCGCCCGTGCTGCCGCGCAGCAGGCCGAAGAGGGTCGCCAGCAGCGCCGTCATCGATGCCAGCGCAAGCCAGTAGATGGTCAGCCTGCGTGCCGATGCATCGTAGACGTTGAGCGAGATCAGCGACGTGCCGGTCTCGCCCTGGATCAGCCGGTCGAGATTGACGAGGAGATGGGTGAGCGCAGCGATCACCCACATGCCGATGGCGAATTCGCCGTTCTTCAGGCGCAGCATGAACAGCGAGATCGGCCATGAGACCGCGCCGACGATGACCGCCGAGACGAAGAGCGCGACGAACGGGTCGAGGCCGGCATTGGCAAGCCGGATGGCGAAATAGGCGCCGAGGCCGAAGAACACCTGCTGGCCGACCGAGACCAGACCGCCGAAGCCGGCCAGCGCGTTCCACATCGCGGCGAGGATCACATAGACGAACAGCGCGGTCATGCGGTCGACCGCGCCGGCCGACAGGAACTGCGGCGCGAGGGCGAGCAGCAGGACGATGGCGACGACACCGATGCCGGCGATGCGCGAGGCGGCGGTGCCGCGTTCGATGGCAGGGGAGGCGGCGTTCATGACGCCTTCCCGGTGGAGAGGCGCAGCAAGCCGCGCAGGCCGAGGCCGGAGGTGTAGAGCCGGATGAACAGCACGATCAGGAAAGCGACGTGGCCACCGATGAGGAAACCTTGCGGGTGTATCTTGGCGCCGAGCGTCTGGGCGAGGGCCAGCACGATGCCGCCGAGCAGCGTGCCCCAGAGCGAGCCGGCGCCGCCGATGACGGCCGCTTCGAAGGCGAACAGAAGCTGCGTCGCGCCGGCGTAAGGATCGAAGGTGGCGCGCATGCCCAGGAACGCGCCGGCGAGACCGACCGTGACCATGGCTATCGCCGCGGCGACGGCGTTGGCGCGTCGTGCGTCGACGCCGACGAGGCCAGCGGTATCAGGATCTTCCGAGGTCGCACGGATCGAGCGGCCTAAACCGGTGCGGGTGAGGAACAGTTGCAGTCCGCCGAGCAGGACGACGGCGGCGATGAAGATGATCACCGCGAGCTTGCCGACATAGATGCTGCCCGGCCATTCCCAGGAATCGTAGGACAGGCTGCCGATGAAGGGCGCCAGCGAGCGCGTGTCGGCGCCGAACTGTTCGAACAGGACATTGTCGATGACGATCGCAAGGCCGAAGGTGGTGAGGATCGGCAGCAGCGCGCCGCCGCGCGCGCTGCGCTCGAGCAGGAAGCGCTGCAAGGCCCAGCCGATCACCGCCATCAACGGCAGCACGATGAGCAAGCCGAGGAAAGGCGGGATGTGGAAGCGTGAGGCGAGCAGCCACAGCGCGAAGGCCGACAGCACGGCGAGACTGCCATGCGCGAGGTTGATGATGCGCATCACCGAGAACATGAAGGAGAGGCCGCAGGCGATCAGCGCGTAGTAGCCGCCGAGTAGGATGCCCTGGACGATCTGGTTCATCATGCCTGCACGCCTCCGGCGCCTTTCCGGTGCAGGCCGAAATAGGCTTTGGTCACCTCGTCGCGCGAAACGGTCTTGCTGTCGCCGGCTAGCGCGATCCGGCCCTCCAGCATGCAGATGACCCTGTTGGAGACGGAGAGCGCGCGGTTGAGATCCTGCTCGACCAGGATGATCGTCGTGCCGGAGCTGATCAGCCCCTGCAGCGAGGCATAGACGCGGTCGACGATCAACGGCGAGAGGCCGAGCGAGACTTCGTCGAGCAGGAGCAGGTCGGGATTGCTCATCAGCGCGCGGCCAATCGCGGTCGCCTGCTGCTCGCCGCCGGAGAGATGTCCGGCCTTGGCATGGCGGCGGGGCTTGAGGTTGGGGAAGGTTTCGAGCACGCGCTCGACGCTCCAGTCGCCGGCGCGGCCGGCGCTGCGGCCGAGCAGAAGGTTTTCCTCGACCGTCATCTGCACGAAGAGGCGCCGGCCTTCGGGCACCAAGGCGATGCCCTTGCGGACGCGTTCATGCGAAGGCACGCCGGAAAGGTCGGCGCCGTCGAAGACGACGCGGCCCGAGGCTGCCTGGTGCGCGCCGGCGATCGCCCTCAACAATGTCGTCTTGCCGGCGCCGTTGGCGCCGACCAGCGCCAGCGTCTCGCCGCGCTCGACGCTGAAGCTGACGCCGCGCACCGCCTGCAGCAGGCCATGCCGGACAACCAGATCCTCGACCGACAGCAGGCTCATTTCGGGCCTCCGCCGAGATAGGCGCTGATCACCTGCGGGTCGGCCATCACCGCTTGCGGCTCGCCGTCTGCGATGATCTTGCCGGCGTCCATGCAGATCAGCCGCTCGGCCACCTGCAAAAGGATATGCACGATGTGCTCGATCCAGACGATGCCGATCCTGCGGCGGCGCAATTCGCGGATCGTCTCGACCAGCTCGCCGGCCTCGCCGTCGGTAAGGCCGCCGCCGATCTCGTCGAGCAGAAGCAGGGTCGGTTTCGCGGCGAGCGCGCGGGCCAGCTCCAGCCGCTTGCGGTCGAGCAGGCCGAGCGTCTCGGCACGGCGGTTGGCGACACTGAGCATGCCGCAGAGCTTCAGCGAGCCGAGCGCTTCCTCGTAAGCCTCGTCGCGGCCGAGTCCGGCGCCGTGGGAGGCGGCGACGAAGACATTCTCGAAGGCGGTCATGCCGCTGAAGGGTTTCGGCACCTGATGGGTGCGCACCAGGCCCAGCCGGCAGCGCTGCGTTGCCGGCAGCGCCGTCACGTCATCGCCCTTGAAGGCAATCGTTCCGGCGCTTGGCGGATAGGCGCCGGAGAGCACGCTGAGCAGCGTCGTCTTGCCGGCGCCGTTGGGGCCGACGATGCCGACCGCTTCTTCGGCGCCCATGGCGAAGTCGATGTCGTCGAGCACCACAAGCGCGCCGAAGCGCTTGTGGATGCCGGCGGCGCTGAGGATCGCACCGTTGGGCGTGGCGTTCACGATGCGGTCCTCGACTTAATCAGCCGTTATACGGCTGGAGCTTGGCCCCGACCGGCACGTTCGGGTCGGTGGCGTTCTCGGTCACGACATAGTCGAGCGGGAATTTCGAGCCTTCCTTGGCGGCGACCCATTGCGTGCCGATGATCGGGCCGGGGGACACGTTGGCGACCGGGCCGCTGGTGAAATCGACCTTGCCGATCATGGTCTCGGTCTTCAGCGTGCTCAGCGCCTTGGCGACCGCCGCCTTGTCCTTGGCGTCGGTGCTCGCCTTCAGGGCTTCGAAGCCGGCGTCGAGCAGCGACATCGAGGCGCCGAGCTGCTGCGTCCACTGCTTGCCGCTCGCCGCCTCGTAACCGTCGGCAAGCTCCGTTCCCGAAACGCCGGTCAGCGGCGATTTGTACGGGAAGGCCTTGTGCCAATAGGCGGCGCTGGAAATCTTC
>NZ_RZTO01000320.1:0-6342 GCF_003997225.1 Mesorhizobium sp. M2C.T.Ca.TU.002.02.1.1 | reverse complement strand
CTCGGCGCCCTTCTCGTCGGCCTCGTCGGGCGACGGCGAATGGAAGGGAATGACGACGCCCGGCGACGGGCGGTCCGGATCGATCTGCTCCAGCATGCGCGCCTCGACGCAGCGGTCGTAGAGGATGCCGGCGGTCTTGCTAGCCACCGCATCGACACGGTCGCCCCAGAAGCCGCGGACATCGACCTGCGGCACTGGCAACGGCCGGAAGGCGAGCTTCGGCCTGGCGGAGGTGCCGGTCTCGTTGGCGGGCTGCGATGCGGTCATGAGGTTCACTCCATTCGAATTACTTGACGGCCCCTGCCATGAGGCCGCGGATGTAGAAGCGCTGCAGCGCCAGGAAGAGGATCAGGCAGGGCACCATCATCACCGTGACGCCCGCCTGCACCGCGCCCCAGTCGATGGCGCCGAAGCGGCCTGACTGAAGTGCCGTCATCATCACCGGCAAGGTGAATTTGGACTGGTCGGTCATCAGCACGAGCGCGGCCAGGAACTCATTCCAGGCGCCGAGAAAGGCGAAGAGCGCGATGGTGACGACGCCCGGCCAGACCAAGGGCAGCATCACCTTGATGAGCATGGTGACGTTGTTGGCGCCGTCCATGCGCGCCGCCTCCTCGATCTCGCGCGGCACCGCGTCGAAGGCGTTGCGCATCATGAAGATCGAGAATGGCAGCTGCAGCGTGACATAGACGCAGACCAGTCCGGTCAGCGTGTTGTGGAGACCCAGCCTCGTCAGCACCAGGAAGATCGGCGTCAGGATCGACTGGAACGGAATCATGATCGTCGACAGGATGAGGACGAAGAAGAGATCCCGGAACGGAAAGCGGAAGCGCGAGAAGCCGTAGCCGGCGAGCACGCTGACCAGCACCGAGAGCAGCACCGTCATCACCGAGACATAGATGCTGTTCTGCGCCGAGGCCCAGAGCCCGTCGCCGAAGGAGTTCAGCGTCTCGTAATTCTCGATCGAGAAGCCGGTGGTCGGCCAGGGCGGCAGCGGCGGCTGGCGCGCCTCCTGCGCCGGCTTGAAGGTTGACAGCACCGTCCAGACGATCGGCGCCAGGAACAGCACCGAGGCGATCATGCCGGTGGAATGCCTGGTGAGGCTGAAGACAGCCTTGCGGTTCTGCGACATCGCCTCGGCCATCAGTCGAGCCCCTCGGGCTTGCGCAGCAGCCAGAGCTGGATAAGGCTCAGCGCCACCAGGATGACGAGCAGCACCATTGAAAGCGCCGCGCCGTAGCCGAGCTTGAACGAGACGAAGGACTGGTTGAAGATCCAGTAGACCGCCGTCAGCGTCTGGTTGCGCGGGCCGCCGCGCAGGATGATGTAGAACTGGTCGAAGGCGAGGATAGACCCCGCCACCGACAGGATCAGCGCCAGCGCCAGCGTGCGGCGCATCAGCGGCAGCGTGATCGCCCGGAACCTGGCGAACGGGCCTGCTCCGTCGATGACGGCAGCCTCCTGCAGGTCCTGCGGGATCGACTGCAGGCCGGTCATCAGGATGATCATGGTGAAGCCGGCGACCTTCCAGACCACCATGGCGATGATCGACCAAAAGGCCGGCTGGAAGGTGGCGAGCAGATTGACCTTCTTTGCGGTCAGGCCAAGGTCGTAGGCGGCCGGGCTGAACAGGCCGGAATCGACATTCAAGAGCCACGACCACAGCAGGCTGGCCGAAGCGAAGCCGACCACCGCCGGCATGAAGAAGGCGGTGCGGTAGAGGTTGGTGAGCGGGCGCGGCTTTTCGATGAAGATCGCCAACGGAAAGGCGACGGCGAAGATCGCGATGGTGACGATCACCGTGTAGTAGAAGGTGAATTTCAACGCATTCCAGAAGCGCGTGTCGCGCAGGATGGCGACATAGTTGTCGAGGCCGACGAAGGAATGCTCGCCCATCAGCGGCCAGTTGTTGAGCGACATCCACGCCGTCATGCCGAGCGGGATGACGAAGAAGACAGTGACGAAAGCGACGGCAGGCAGCACATAGAGCAGCCCGACCCATTGCCGCAGGCTGGTGCTGGTGTGTGTTCGGGCGGGCGCGGAGGTGACGGCGATGGAAGCCATTTCGTTTTCATCCGTTGGGCGCGGCGTTCCCCTCCCCCTTGAGGGGAGGGTCCGGCCGCAGGCCGGGGGTGGGGTCCTCCGCGACGCACTCGACGGGGAGATAGCGTCGAGCACTGCCGCGGGCGACCCCACCCGGACCTGCGGTCCGACCTCCCCTCAAGGGGGAGGTTAAGGCAGGCGCTTACTTGTTCGGCGCCTGGTCGATGATCGACTGCATCGTGTCCTGGGCGTTCTTGATGGCGCCGTCGACGTCGTCGCCGAAGAACACCTCGTTGATCATCTGCGTCCATGGGCCATTGGCAGAGTTGATCAGGTCGTTGAACACCACCGAATAAGGCGTCCTGCCCTTGGCCATCGCCTCGGCCGCCACCTGGTAGCGCGGGTCGAGATCCTTCAGCGCGTCCTTGGCGATGTCGTTTCGCACCGGCAGGCTGCCATATTTGGCGAGGATGGTCTGGCCCTCCAGCGAATAGGCGAAGTCCAGGAACTCCTTCACCACGGCGATCTTCTTGGTGCCCTTGGTGACGACGAAATTGTCGCCGCCGGCGAAGGACGACCAGCCGCCATCCTTGCCCGGCAGGAAGGTGATGCCGTAGTCGACGTCCGGGTACTGCGTGTTGAGCGCGCCGATAGCGAAGGCGCCGGACGGCGAGAGCCCGATCTTGCCGCCGGCGAAGGCGGCGAAGAAATTGGCGCCGGTATCGGTCTGCGCGCCCTCGGGCACCAGGCCCTTCTTGACCATCGAGCGGTAGAGGTCGATGGCGCCGCGCAGCTGCGGGCTGTCGAGCGTCGCCTTCGAGCCGTCCTCGGACAGGATGTCGCCGCCCGAGGCCCAGACCAGCGGCGTGAAGGTGAAGATGTTGCAGCCGCCGCAATTGCCGGAGAAGTAGAAGCCCTTGATGTCGCCGCCGAGCGCGTTGACCTTTTCGGCGTCTGCCTCGATCTCGGCCCAGTTGGCCGGCCCCTTCTCCGGGTCCAGCCCCGCCTGCTTGAACAGCTTCTTGTTCCAGATCAGCACCGAGGCGTCGGCCGAGAACGGCAAGCCGTAGATGCGGTCCTTGTAGGTGCCGGTCTTCACATGCGCCGGCGAGAGGCTCGAAAAATAGGGCAAGGACTTCGCCCAGTCGGTGATGTCCTCCAGCTGGCCGGCGGCGGCGAAGGACGGCGTGTAGATCAGGTCGAGCGAGAGCGCGTCGGGCGCCGTGCCGCCGGCGGCGGCGGCGCCGTATTTCGGGATGATCTCGGCGTTCGGAATGATGTCGAGCTTGATCTGGTCCTTGTTCGCCTTGTTGAAGGCGTCGACGATGCGCGGCATGAAGTTCGAGCCATCGGCGCGCACCCAGATGTTGGCGGTCTCGGCGGCCGCCGCCTGCAGGCCGCCGCCTATGACGGCGGCGGCAAGCATCAGCTTGGCAAGCATGGTCTTCACGTTACTCCTCCTCATGGTTCTCCTCCCTGTTTTGGCCGCGCCGCCCGGCGGACGCGTGGCCTTGTTGCTTCATCCTGGCGGACTGCCGCATGACTGACGCACCACCAGCCGGCACGGCAGTTTCCTGATGCCCGGCGCGGCCGGCTGGCCGTCGACGAGCGAAAGCAGGGCAAGCCCGGCCTCGCGCCCGAGGCTCGCCAAGTTCATGTCGACAGAGGTGAGCGGCGGGCGCGTCGCCTCGGCCACGATCTCCCAATTGTCGAAGCCGATGACGCCGACATCGTCGGGCACGCGGATGCCGCGCTCGCGCAGCGCATCGATGACGCCGCGCGCGATCTGGTCGTTGCCGCAGAAGACGGCGTCCGGCCACCCTTCCCTGCCCGCCTTGCCGAACAGTTTTTCGACTGCCTCGTGCCCCCAGCCTTCCGACCAGGCGCCGAGCAGCGGCTCGCTCGCAGTCAGGCCGTTCTCCTTCAGGACACCGCGCCAGGCCTCGGCCCGCGTATGCACCACCGCGAAGCTAGCCGGGCCGGTGACATGGGCGATGCGCCGGCGGCCGAGCCGCAAAAAATGCTCGACCGCCAGCCGCGCGCCGCCGGCATCGTCGGAGACGAGGCCGACCGCGCCGGGATCCGGCTGGGTGAAGGCGTAGACGACCGGAATGCGCAAATTGGAGAGATCGACCGGCAGGTGGCGGTCGATGCGTTTTCCCGTGGCGACGATGCCGTCGACGCGCTTGTCGAGCATGGCCTCGACATGCAGCTGGCCGAGCCGCTGATCGTCCTCGACATTGCACAGGAACACCGAGACGCCCTTGTCGACCAGCGCATCCGAAACCCCGGCCATCAGCGGCAGCGAGAAGCGGCCATAGGTATCGTTGGTGAGCAGCCCGACGGTGAAGGAGCGTTTTCTGAGCAGGCTCTGCGCCAGGCTGTTCGGCCGGAAGCCGAGCAGCCGCGCCGTCTCGCGGATGCGCTCGCGCGTCTCCGCCGTCATGCGCCCCTGCCCGTTCAGCGCCTTGGACGCCGTCGCCACGCTGACGCCAGCTGCAGCCGCCACCTCGCGCAGGGTGACGGGCGGCTTGGCAAAGACGGGTGCTGATTCGGCGTCTGAAGCCATTTTCCGGCGCAGGACCTCCCAATTTGAGAAAACCTTTTCTCACGGGAGCCTGCTGCGTTCGGACCGAGGGCGGATATCGAAGGCAAAGGATTGGGAAAAGGTTTTCTCAAAGGCAAGGTAGACTGAAGGCCGACATCGCGCAAGCGCCATTTCTTGCGGCTGGTCCAGCATCAGCCAAGCGGTCGGACCAGATGACGTCCAAGTGACCTTTTTTGGGTGCATTTTTGCCAAAACCCCCGGAATTCTGCGGACAACCGCCCAAGGGTTGAGCAGGTCAGCTCATCGGTGTGGTATTTCTGCCACCACAGATTTCAACAACCCCTGCTAGAATATCGCCGGGTTTTAACTTGGGGTTATGGGCTATGTTTCTTCGTCTTTCCGCGAAATCCGTTCTGCTGGGCGCTGTTTCGGCCGTCGCTTTGATGTCGGCCGCACATGCCGCCGACGTCGTCCAGGAGCAGGCGGCTCCCGGCTTCAACTGGAGCGGCGTCTATGTCGGCTTCGGCGTCGGCGCCGGCGCGACCGTTCACCAGATCAGTGTTCCCGGCGTCAGCTTCAACGGCATTGGCGGCAATGGCGTATTCGGCGAGCTGTCGGCCGGCTATGACTTCATGGTCAGCGAGCGCTTCCTGCTCGGCGGCTTCATCGACGCTCACTACGGCAATATCGGCCCATCGCTGAGCGCGTCCGGTTTTATCGACGCCGACCTTCAGAACGTCTATGGCTTCGATGTCGGCCTGCGCGCGGGCTATCTGCTGAACCCGAATACGTTGGGCTATGTGCTCGGCGGCTATGGCTGGCAGCATTTCAAGCTTGACGGGTCGATCGGCGGCGACGGGTTCAGCTTCACCCAGAATCGCAGCGGCTACGTGCTTGGCGTTGGCATGGAAACGGTCCTTCGCGGCAACTGGACCCTGAAGACCGAATACCGCTATGCCGATTACGGTGACAAGTCGGTGCTCGATTTGGGCGGCGCGTCGCTCAATATCGAGCCTTCGACCCACACCTTCCTCATCGGTGCAAACTACCGCTTCAACGCCCAGAATGGCGGTGGCGCTTCGTTTGCCGCGCCGACCTACAACTGGACCGGCTTTTATGTCGGCGGCGCTCTCGGCGCGGGCACCCAGGTGCATGACCTTTCGATTGCCGGAGGCGACCTTGACGGCATCGGCGGCGAAGGCGTGTTCGGCGAAGCCAGTGTCGGCTATGATCAGGACTTTGGCGCCTGGGTGGCCGGCGTTCAATTCGACGCGCGCTACTCCGGCATCCGTTCCAAGCTCGATCTCGGCCCGCTCTCGATCAAGGGCGACGCCGATTATGGCTTCGATGCACTGGCGCGTATCGGCGCCAAGGTCAATGAATCGACCCTGGCCTATGTCATCGGCGGTTACAGCTGGCAGCACTTCAACCTGCATGGCTCCGTCGCAGGTGGCGGCAGCGGCGATATCTACGACTGGGGCTCCAGCGGCTTCTCGATCGGCGGCGGCCTCGAAACTGCCGTTTCCAACAACATGACGGTCGGTCTCGAATATCGTTATTCCCAGTACGAGAAGGAAGACTTCGGCTCCGGCGGCCTCCTCGAGGATACCCCGCGGATCCAGACGGTCCGCATTGGCGCCAAGTACAAGTTCAACTAAGCAAAGGCCTCCAGCCAAAGCAGGAAGCCCGCCATTCGGCGGGCTCAGACTGCTGACAAACCCCGTCGAATTTCGGCGGGGTTTTGTTTTATG
>NZ_RZTO01000031.1:0-16878 GCF_003997225.1 Mesorhizobium sp. M2C.T.Ca.TU.002.02.1.1 | reverse complement strand
TTTCTTCTACTGGTGCCGCACGGCCGGCGAGCAGGCCGACTGGTTCATCCGCAACGTGCCGAAGGTCGACGGCGCGCTGCCGCCGGTCATCGACGTCGAGTGGAACGGCGATTCCTCCTGCAAGCGGCGGCCTTCGCGTGAAAAAGTGCTGGAGAAGATGCAAGTCTTCATGGACAAGCTGGAGCGCCACTACGGCCAGCGGCCCATCATCTACACCAGCCCCGATTTCTATCGCGACAACCTGCGCGGCGCCTTCCAGAACTATCCCTTCTGGCTGCGCGCGGTGGCGGCGCATCCGTCAAAAGTCTATCCGGGCCGCAAATGGCTGTTCTGGCAGTATTCCGGCTCCGGCCTGTCACATGGCGTGAGCGGCCGCATCGACCTCAACGTCTTCCATGGCGACGAGCGGCAATGGCGCGCCTGGCTGGGCGGCGGGCAGATGATGGCCGACGCGGACTGAGGTATGCTTCCCTGCTCGCCCTCAAGGAGAAATGAGCGGACGCCTCGCAATGCGCCGTCGTCATACTCGGGCTTGACCCGAGTATCCATGCCGTGACCTTTGTCGTAGCGTGCAACGGTTTAGAATTCTGAACCGCTGCAACACGTTGATGTCACGGCATGGATTCCAGGGTCTGCGCGCGTCGCTTCGCTCCTTGCTCCGCCCTGGAATGACGAAGCGGAGGGCGTCGACACATTACCCCTCGTTGATCATCGCCTCGATGTTGTAGCCGTCGGGATCGAGCACGAAGCAGGCGTAGTAATGCTCTGCATAGTCCGGGCGCGGCCCGGGCGCGCCATTGTCCGCCGCGCCCGCCTCGAGCGCCGCGCGATGGAACGCGTCGACCTCCGCCTTGCTCTTCACCCGGAAGGCGACATGCAGATGGGTGAGCGGCGGCTTCGCGCCCGTGCTCTGGATCTCGAACAGGCAGCCATTGCCGACATCGAAGGCCCAGAAGATGCCTTCCTTGCCGAAGGCGAGGCTGTAGCCCAAAGGCGCAAAGGCCTTTTCGTAGAAGAGTTTGCTCTTGGCGAGGTCACTGACTTCGATGGTGATGTGGTCGATCATTCAGCGGTCGCAAAGTTCCTACTTGAAGAAAAGGTTCTAAGAAAGTAACTGCAAATATAAACCAAATATACTGTTCTATTCTGTCATCATAATTTCGTGCCGTTCAAGTAGTCTTTCGACGGTCTCTTCCCCGTATCGTTCTTTAAGTAAGCCGTACAAGGCCTTAGTCATTCCCTTCCAGTCGTGATCTATTTCCAAGTAACGCTCCGCATCCTTAAACATCATCATAGAACGAACGAATCCGATCGCCGTATTCTTCCCTGATTGGTGTTTCTTGAAATCAGAAATAAAATCTTTTGTGGCAAGGTCCTGGAGGTCGCCAATTGTTGCTATGCCGAAATCGATTATCTCTTGAACTACCGGTTTTGTAATTTCTCCAGACAGCGAAATTCTGTTTTTCTTCGCAATATCAGTTATGAGCTTCGCGGCTGATATCGAGTCTACGGGCGTATTGCTTATTTCCGTGATACTTTTGTTTTCCAGACTTTCCTTATATCTATCAACCGAATCGGATATCTCCTGGAAAGCTCCATCTACAATCTCAAGCATTGCAGAATGGAGATTTAGTTTTCTTTGGATTGATTCCGGCAGGGCTGCATTAAACTTAAACGATCTGTCATGCGCCAATTCTGCCCAAGCATGCTGAAGTATCGTTCGAATTTGTACTTCGAATTTTAGCTCTCCTATTATCTTGTATTCAGGCAATTGCTTTCTATCTTCTCCAAGGGAGCAAACAAAATGATTCGACCTATAGCCAACACGGTCACTGCCAAGGGCATTGGAGCGATCGGCGCTATTCCTTTCATCTATATGGAAAGCCTTCTTGATTATTTGTGAGGCCAGTATAGCCTGGCTTTCAAGGTACGTTATTACTCTAACGCCAGACAGATCGGTTAGCTGTGCAGCCGGATCGTCGTACGATTTCCTTTTTATCTTTTCGAGAGCGCTTGACATCGATTTTGATCGATAAGTAACACTCAGATACTCTACACCTTCCGACGAGAGCAAGTTCTCTATTAACGAGGCTGAAACTGCCGCAAGCTTCTTATGCTGTGGCAGTTTCGATTTGAGCCACTCGATATGATACGCGTCATCCAATGGTGTGGATCCGGTCTCAGCTGCACCCGCTCGTCGAACCGCAAGTGTCGCACTTCTCGCAGGTGCCGTTCCGCACCATGGTGAAGTTGTGGCACTCGGAGCATTCGTTGCCGGTGTAGCCCTGGAGCAGCGACTGCTGGCGCCTTGTCGCGGCGAGCTTCTTCGCTTCGGCGACCTCGTTGGCGGCGGCGTCGGTGAAGAGGGCCTCGGCGCCGCCGGCGGCTTCGGCTTCCTCTTCCACCATATCCTCGGCCAGTTCCCGGGCGCGCTCCTCATAGTCGCGCTTGTAGGCGAGGGCCTCGTCGCTTGCCGGCTTCAGGGCCAGAACGTTGGAGCCAGCGAAGGCGGTCGGCGCCGCGCGGGCAGGGGTGATGGTAGCGGGAGAGGGACTTGAACCCCCGCCGAAGCCCTTGGGCTCGCTGCCCATGCCGCTCACCAGCTTTACCGGCGAGGCGCCGCGATAGAGGCCCTTGGAGAAGGGCGTCGCCTTGCCTTCGGTGATGCCGCGGCCGAGCGCCGTCTTGTCGAAATCCGACTGGTCGACATGGGCGAGGTCGTGGCGGCCGAGATAGGACACCGCCAGTTCGCGGAACACATAGTCGAGGATCGACGTGGCGTTCTTGATCGCGTCGTTGCCCTGCACCATGCCGGCCGGCTCGAACTTGGTGAAGGTGAAGGCCTCGACATATTCATCGAGCGGCACGCCGTACTGCAGCCCGAGCGAGATGGCGATGGCGAAGTTGTTCATCATCGCGCGGAAGGCAGCACCTTCCTTGTGCATGTCGATGAAGATCTCGCCCAGGCGCCCGTCGTCGAACTCGCCGGTGCGGAGATACACCTTGTGGCCGCCGACGACGGCCTTCTGCGTGTAGCCCTTGCGGCGGTTCGGCAGCTTCTCGCGGTCGCGGTAGAGGCGTTCCACCACACGCTCGACGATCTTTTCCGTCACCTGCACGGCGCGTTGCGCGGCGGGCGCGGCGATGAACTGCTCGACCGCCTCGTCCTCATCCTCGTCGTCATCGGCGAGCAGCGAGGCGTTGAGCGGCTGCGACAGCTTCGAGCCGTCGCGATAGAGCGCGTTGGCCTTCAGCGCCAGCTTCCACGACAGCATGTAGGCGTTCTTGGCGTCCTCGACCGTCGCCTCGTTCGGCATGTTGATGGTCTTGGAGATGGCGCCCGAGATGAAGGGCTGCGCCGCCGCCATCATCAGGATGTGGCTGTTGATCGACAGGGAACGCTTGCCGATCTTGCCGCACGGGCTGGCGCAGTCGAACACCGGCAGGTGTTCGGCCTTGAGGAAGGGCGCGCCTTCCAGCGTCATGGCACCGCAGACATGGATGTTGGCGGCGTCGATGTCCTTCCTGGAGAAGCCCAGCGCCGGCAGCATCTCGAAGGAGACGTCTGAAAGCTGCTCGTCGGTGAAGCCGAGCGTCTCCTTCACCCAGTCGGCGCCGAGCGTCCACTGGTTGAACACGAACTTGATGTCGAAGGCCGACTTCAGCGCAGCGTTCAGCGCCGCGATCTTCTCGTCGGTGAAGCCCTTGGCCTTCAGCGAGGACGGGTTGATGCCGGGCGCCTGGTTGAGGTTGCCGTGGCCGACGGCATAGGCCTCGATCTCGGCGATCTGGCTTTCGGAATAGCCGAGCGTCCTCAGCGCTTCCGGCACGGCGCGGTTGATGATCTTGAAATAGCCGCCGCCGGCGAGCTTTTTGAACTTCACCAGCGCGAAGTCGGGCTCGATGCCGGTGGTGTCGCAGTCCATGACCAGGCCGATCGTGCCGGTCGGCGCGATCACCGTCGCCTGCGCGTTGCGGTAGCCATGCTCCTCGCCGAGCTCGATGGCGCGGTCCCAGGCGGCGCGGGCATGCTCGGCCAGCGCCTGCTGCTTCAGGTCGGCAGCGACCAGCGGCACCGGGTTGACGGCGAGCTTCTCGTAGCCGTCCTTGTCGCCATAGGCGGCGCGGCGGTGGTTGCGCATGACGCGCAGCATGTTCTGGGCGTTGCGGTCATAGTCCGGGAAGGCGCCGAGTTCGGAAGCCATCTCGGCCGAGGTCGAGTAGGCGACGCCGGTCATGATCGCGGTAAGCGCGGCGCAGATCGCGCGACCCTCGTCGGAGTCGTAGGGAATGCCCGAGGTCATCAAGAGGCCGCCGATATTGGCGTAGCCGAGGCCGAGCGTGCGGTAGTCGTAGGAGAGCTTGGCGATCTCCTTGGACGGGAACTGCGCCATCATCACCGAGATCTCGAGCACGACGGTCCACAGCCGCACGGTGTGCTCGTAAGCGGCGATGTCGATCGTGCCGTCTTCCCTGCGGTAGGGCAGGAGGTTGATCGAGGCGAGGTTGCAGGCCGTGTCGTCGAGGAACATGTATTCCGAGCACGGGTTGGAGGCCCGGATCGCACCGGCGGAGGCGCAGGTGTGCCAGTCGTTCATCGTCGTGTTGAAGTGCAGGCCCGGGTCGGCCGACGCCCAGGCGGCGTAGCCGATCTTTTCCCACAGGTCGCGCGCCTTCAGCGTCTTCAGCACCTTGCCGTCCTTGCGGGCGGTGAGCTGCCAGTCGCCATCGGCCTCCACGGCACGCAGGAAATTGTCCTTCAGCGACACCGAGTTGTTGGAGTTCTGGCCGGAGACCGTGAGGTAGGCGTCGGAATCCCAGTCGGTGTCGTAGGTCTTGAACGACATGGAGGTGTAGCCCTGACGGGCGAACTGGATGACGCGGTAGATGTAGTTCTCCGGCACGGCGTCCTTCTTGGCCGCCTTGATCTCGCGCTTCAGCGCGGTGTTCAGCGCCGGGTCGAAGCAGTCGTCGCCATCGCCTTCGCAATTGACGCAGGCCTTCATGATGGCTTCGAGGTGCTTCTTGACGATCTTGGAGCCGGTCACCAGCGAGGCAACCTTCTGCTCCTCATTGACCTTCCAATCGATGAATTGCTCGATGTCGGGATGGTCGGCGTCGACGATGACCATCTTGGCCGCGCGGCGTGTCGTGCCGCCCGACTTGATGGCGCCCGCCGCGCGGTCGCCGATCTTGAGGAAGCTCATCAGGCCCGACGAGCGGCCGCCGCCGGAAAGCTTTTCGCCTTCGCCGCGCAGCATGGAGAAGTTCGAGCCGGTGCCGGAGCCGTATTTGAACAGGCGCGCCTCACGCACCCAAAGGTCCATGATGCCGCCCTCGTTGACGAGGTCGTCCTGAACGCTCTGGATGAAGCAGGCATGCGGCTGCGGGTGCTCGTAAGCCGACTTCGACTTGGTCAGCTTGCCGGTGAAAGGGTCGACATAGAAGTGGCCCTGGCTCGGGCCGTCGATGCCATAGGCCCAGTGCAGGCCGGTGTTGAACCATTGCGGCGAGTTCGGCGCGACGCGCTGGGTGGCGAGCATATAGGCAAGCTCGTCACGGAAGGCGCGCGCGTCTTCCTCGGATTTGAAATAGCCGCCCTTCCAGCCCCAATAGGTCCACGTGCCGGAGAGGCGATCGAAGACCTGGCGGGCGTCGGTTTCCGAACCATAGCGCTCCGCCTCGGGCAGCTTGGCGAGCTCGGCCTCGTCGGCAACTGAGCGCCACAGGAAGGAGGGGACATCGTTCTCCTCGACCTTCTTCAGGCGCGCGGGCACGCCGGCCTTGCGGAAATATTTCTGGGCCAGGATGTCGGCCGCGACCTGGCTGAACTGCGCCGGCACATCGATGTTGTCCAAGCGGAATACCACCGAGCCGTCGGGATTCTTGATCTCCGACAGAGCCTTGCGGAATTCGATCTCCGCATAGGCTGATTGCTCTGGCTTGGTGAAGCGACGCTCGATGCGCATTGGTCCGGTCCCTTTGTGTCTATATATAGCGCTTTTCCCAAGGGATTTCTGCCCCGCATGGCAAAAAGCGCAGTCCGCCGTTTGCCGGCATCGCAGGCGACGCCGGCACTCTCCTCGTCGCGGGCGCCGCCATGCAGACAGCAAAACACCTTGCCGGGCATTTGCCCAGGCTGCAGGCCGACCCCCGCGGGTCCCTCAACTGAAACTTTGCTCGATTCCCTCGGAAGAGGGAGGTTCACACTATCTAGGGTCCAGCCTGCCTGCAAACACTAAATATAGTGTTAACAGATCATTTTCTCCAGGCCGACAATTCTCCCCTTCGCCCACCCAAGCCCTAACGATCCCAACGCTTCCGCCGGCCTCGTGAACGGGCGGAAATGTGGGAAAAACGCACAAAATCCGGGAAAAAAGACCGGCCTCTAAACTCTCCGGTCACGCCCGCAACAGGAGCGCATGGCCCATAAAAAGCGACTCGTTTCGACCCGTCAAGGATTCGTTTTTGTAGCTTTTGTGACCCCAACATCTTGTGTGTCACACATGTGGATAACGGGGACATAACAAGGCCGGGTTTGCAGGCACTTGACGCCGTTTGTCAGGCCGCCAGGAAGCCGTGTCGGGCAGCGGCTTTTCATTTTAGCTGGCTTGCACTATCTGTTGCGTTCGCGCGGGGGCGCGCCTTGTCAACACCAAAAGCATCCGCTACGCCCCGCTCATGACAGTTACCGTACGTTTTGCCCCATCGCCGACCGGCCGCATCCATATCGGCAATGCGCGCACCGCGCTGTTCAACTGGCTTTTCGCCATGAACAACAAGGGTCGTTTCATCCAGCGCTTCGACGACACCGATATCGCCCGCTCGAAGCAGGAATATGCCGATTCCATTCTTTATGACCTGCATTGGCTGGGCATCTTCCCCGACGTCACCGAGTACCAGTCGCGCCGCTTCGAGATCTATGACGCGGCGGTCGAGCGGCTGAAGGCGGCCCGCGTGCTCTATGCCTGCTACGAGACGCCGGAAGAGCTCGACCTGCGCCGCAAGGTACGCCGCACGCGCGGCCTGCCGCCTGTCTATGGCCGCGAGGCGCTGACGCTGACGCCGGAGCAGGTGGCCGAATACCAGTCGGACGGACGCAAGCCGCACTGGCGTTTCCTGCTGCCCAATTTCACCAGCGATCCGCTGCAGCCGGAGCGCACCGAGGTGCATTGGAACGACCTGGTGCGCGGCGAGGAGACGGTCGACCTCGCTTCGTTGTCGGACCCCGTCCTGGTGCGCGAGGACGGCACCTATCTCTACACGCTGCCTTCTGTGGTCGACGATATCGAGATGGGCGTCAGCCATGTCATCCGCGGCGACGACCATGTCACCAACACCGGCGTGCAGATCGCCATCTTCAAGGCGCTCGGCGCCGAGCCGCCGGTCTTCGGCCACCATAACCTGCTCACCACCGTGTCGGGTGAGGGGCTGTCGAAGCGCACCGGCGCGCTGTCCATCGAAAGCCTGCGCGAGGACGGCATCGAGCCGATGGCGGTCGCCTCGCTGGCCGTGCTCGTCGGCACGTCGGAGAATGTCACCGCCGCGCACGACCTCAACGAGCTTGCGGGCCATTTCGACCCGGCGGCGACCTCCAAGTCGGCCTCGAAATTCGACCCGGACGAGCTCTTCGTGCTCAACCGCACGCTGATGCATCATATGCCGTTCGAGGAAGCGCGCGACCGGCTGATGGTGCTGGGCATTTCCGGCGACAAGGCCGAGCCGTTCTGGCTGGCCGTGCGCGGCAATCTCGACCGCCTGTCGGACGCCGTCGGCTGGTGGCGCATCCTGAACGAGGGTCCGCAGGAACCGGCCGACTTCTCCGGCGAGGAACGCGACTTCCTCAATCAGGCGTTCGAGCTGCTGCCGGAGGAGCCGTGGAACGGCACGGTCTGGAAGGAATGGACCGGCAAGATCAGGGAAGCCACGGGGCGCAAGGGCAAGCCGCTGTTCATGCCGCTGCGGCTGGCGCTCACCGGGCGGGCTTCGGGGCCGGAGCTTTCAGATCTATTGCCGCTGATGGGTCGGGAAGGAACGCTGGCCCGACGACCCTGACCTTGCGCTGATCCGGCGGCAGCGCCGAGACCGGCGACACCGGCGCCTTGGTGGTCAGCCGCTTGATCGCGTCCAGGTCGAGCCCGCCTTCGGCATTGGCGAGCGTTTCGGGATCGGCGCCCGGATCGGGCTTGGCCGCCGGTACGGGAATGAAGGGCGCTGCCCCGCCGTCCGGTTGCGACTGTTCGGGATTGGGCGGGTTACCGCCGATGATCGTGAAATTGCCGTTGCCGGCCTGGGCGTTGCACCCGCAACTCGGCGGGCGCGAGTAATTGGCCTGCTTGTAGAGATAGGCGGTCGGCAGCTCGCTGTAGGGTTGCCCGGTGACCGAGGAGGTCATCGATCCCGAATCGTCGTCCATTCCGCGCGAATAGAAGACCTGCATCTCGGTGCCGGGGCAGCTCGATTCGCAGTTCTTCTGGTCGCGCTCGAAATCGCCGACGGAGGCGGCGTTGGACATCGGGAAGAAATAGCCGTCGCAGGTGCGCACGCACATCGTACGGAACCCGCCGCCCGGCCTGGGCAGGTCCATGCCGTCCGGCTGGTTGATGATGCGGCGGATATTGCGCACGCTGGGATCATCGGCAGGTACGTCCGCCGCGTCCGGCATGTCAGGGGCATCGGGCGTTTCGAGCTGCTGGTCCTGGCGCCCGAAAAGCTGCTCGAACAGGTTGCCGCCGCCATTGTCGCGGGCGGCCTCCTGAAGCGGCGCGCGGCGGAGCGGGGGCTCGTCGCCGCGGCAGCCATTGGCATCGAGCGCCGCCAGGATACGGCTGCGGTCGCGCCGCGTGCCGCCGCCGGTGGACAGTCGCTCGCGCTTGGCCTGCAACGTGTCGAGATTGGCGTTCATGCGCTCTATCGAGGCATTGATCGCCGCGCATTGGCTGACATTGCGCGAAAACAGCGTGAAGCCGCAATTGGCGTCGCTTGCCCGGCCGCGGGCCTTGGCCAGTTGCTCGCGCTGGCGCTGGATGGCATCGTCATATTTGCGCACGATGCCGGGCCCTCCGCCACCGCCGCGTGCCGCGGCGAGCTCGGCTTCGAGTTGCCTGCATATGCGAGAAGCCGCCTGGGATTGCGTGACGGCGACAGCTGAACCTGCAAGCGCTGCAAGCAGCGCCGCAAGATGCATCAGCTTCAACCCCTTCATCCGCCTGGAATCCCGATTGCCCTTGGCCGGAAAACTACTGCGTTCGTGGTTAACTGTTCCCTAGTCCGCACCGGTGCTTGGTGCGCCGCCTCAATTCAGATCGACAAGCGCCTGCGCCTTGTGCGCGGCCTCGACCACGGCCAGCGCCGTCATGTTGACGACGCCGCGCGAGGTCACTGACGGCGTCAATATATGCGCGGGCTTGTCGGTGCCGAGCAGGATCGGTCCGACATGCAGCGCATCCATCATGGCGCCCAGCGCCGTGAGCGTGATGTTGGCCGAATCGAGGTTCGGGAAGACCAGCAGATTGGCTTCGCCCTTCAGCCTGGAATGCGGATAGACGCGCTGGCGCAGATGTTCCGAAAGTGCCGTATCGGCATGCATCTCGCCGTCGCATTGCAGATCTGGCGCGATGCGCGCCAGGATCGCGGCGGCCTGCCGCATCTTGAAGGCGCTCGGCGCGTCACGCGAGCCGAAATCCGAGAAGGAGAGCAGGGCGGCCTTGGGTTCCATGCCGAAACGCCTGATCTCCTCCGCCGCCAGAACGGTCATCTCGGCGATCTCCTCGGCCGTCGGGTCGATGGAGACATAGGTATCGGTGAGAAAGATGATGCCCCGCTGCGAAATCAACATGGAGAGCGTCGACAGATCGCGATCCTTGACGCCGGCGCGGGGCCCGATGATTAGCGAGACATTGCGCAAATGCCGCTCGAAGCGACCTTCGAGCCCGCATATCATGGCATCCGCGTCGCCACGCCTCAGCGCGAGCGCCGCAATCACTGTATTGTTGGTGCGCACCATGGTGCGGGCGGCTTCCGTCGTCACGCCGCGCCGGCCGGCGAGTTCGATCAAAAGGTCGACATAGTGGCGGTAGCGCGGATCGTCTTCCGGATTGATCAAAGCGAAATCGACGCCTGGCCGGATGCGCAGGCCGTAACGCTTCAGGCGGACCTCCACTACATGCGGGCGGCCGATCAGGGTCGGTTCGGCAATGCCTTCCTCCAGCACGACCTGCGCGGCGCGCAGCACGCGCTCGTCCTCGCCATCGGCATAGATGACGCGCTTGGCGCTCGATGTCTTGGCCGAGGAGAACACCGGCTTCATTACCAGGCCGGAGCGGAAGACGAAGCGATTGAGCTTGTCGATATAGGCGGCGAAGTCGGCGATCGGCCGCGTCGCGACGCCGGTATCGCAGGCGGCCTTCGCCACCGCCGGCGCGATGCGCAGGATCAGGCGCGGATCGAAGGGCGAGGGGATCAGGAAATCGGGACCGAACATCGGCGTCTCGCCGGAATAGGCGCGTGCCGCGACATCGGAAGGCTCTTCGCGGGCAAGGGTGGCGATCGCCCGCACGGCCGCCATCTTCATCTCCTCGTTGATGGCGCTGGCGCCGCAATCGAGCGCGCCGCGGAAGATGTAAGGAAAGCACAGCACGTTGTTGACCTGGTTGGGAAAATCCGAGCGCCCGGTGCAGATCATGGCGTCCGGCCGCGCGGCGCGCGCCACTTCCGGCATGATCTCGGGACTGGGATTGGCCAAAGCCAGGATCAGCGGTTTCGGCGCCATGTGCTGCAAGAGCTCCGGCTTCAGCACGCCCGCGGCGGACAGGCCGAGAAACACGTCGGCGCCGGGAATGACGTCGGCTAGCGTGCGCGCCTCGGTGTCCTTCACATAAGGGTCCTTCCAGCGATCCATCTCCTCGACGCGGCCCTTGTAGGCGACGCCGAAACGGTCCGTGACCCAGATGTTCTCCACCCTGGCGCCGAGCGAGACCAAAAGGTTGAGGCAGGCGAGTGCTGCCGCACCCGCTCCGGAGGTGACGATCTTGATGTCGGAAATCGTTTTGCCGGCGAGTTCCAGCCCGTTGAGCACAGCGGCGGCGACGATGATCGCCGTGCCATGCTGGTCGTCGTGGAAGACCGGAATGCCCATGCGGGCCTTGAGCCGCTCCTCGACCTCGAAACATTCCGGCGCCTTGATGTCCTCGAGGTTGATGCCGCCGAAGGTCGGCTCGAGCGCCGCGACGGTTTCGACCATGCGCTCGATCTCCGGCGCGTCGATCTCGATGTCGAAGACGTCGATGCCTGCGAATTTCTTGAACAGCACCGCCTTGCCTTCCATTACCGGCTTGGAGGCGAGCGGGCCGATATTGCCGAGCCCCAGCACGGCGGAGCCGTTGGAGACGACGCCGACGAGATTGGCGCGGGCGGTGTAGTCGGCGGCGGTCGTCGGGTCGTCGCGGATCTCGAGGCAGGGCGCGGCCACGCCCGGTGAATAGGCAAGGGCCAGGTCGCGCTGGTTGCCGAGCGGCTTGGTCGCCTGGATCTCGAGCTTTCCCGGAGTCGGATGCTTGTGGAAGAAGAGGGCGGCCTCGTCGAGGTCCGACTTGGCCGTTTTCTTGTTCTCGCCGTCCATCCGGCCCTCCCTCTGTTCCTGATTTGGAGCCTTTTAGCACGCGGTAGCGAGTGTTCGCGACGGCAAATCGCGAGCTTCGGCCTTCACAATGCCGGAGTGAAAATAATCAATCGATTCTAGCCGGTTGGCTGGAGAGTCTCAGGCGCATCGGATCGGTGACGGTCAAAACGCGCTGACGTAAAGCCCGCCGTCGACCGGGATGTTCTGGCCGGTGAGGTAGCCGGCATGGACCGAACAGAGGAAGGCGCAGATCTGGCCGAATTCCTCCGGCGTGCCGAGACGTTTCGCCGGTACGTCGGCGCTGATACGGGCCTTGCGCGCGGCGGCCGCGGCCGGATCTTCTTGCGTGCCTGCCTCATGCGGGCCGCGCAACCGGTCGGTGTCGAGCTTGCCGGGCAGCAGGCTGTTGATGGTGACGTTGCGGTCGATCACCGTGCGCGCCACGCCGGCGAGGAACGAGGTCAGTCCGGCACGCGCGCCGGAAGACAGGTCGAGGCCGGGGATCGGCACATAGACCGACAGCGAGGTGATGTTGACGATGCGGCCGAAGCCGCGCCGGGCCATGCCGTCGATCACCGCCTGGATGAGCTCGATCGGCGTCACCATGTTCTGCGTCACGCCCTCGAGGATTTTCGTGCGGTCGAGCTCGCGGAAATCGCGTAGCGGTGGGCCGCCATTGTTGTTGACCAGGATGTCCGGATCGGGGCAGGCGGCGAGGATCGCCTTTTGCACATCCGGCTTTGAGACGTCGCCGGGAACCTCGATCACCTTGACGCCGAATTTTTCGCGGATCTCTTGCGCGGTCTTCGCCAGCAGCTCCACGTTGCGGCCGTTGACGACGAGATCGACGCCGGCTTCGGCCAACGCCACGGCGCAGCCTTTTCCAAGTCCCTTGCTCGAAGCGCAGACGATGGCCTTCTTGCCGCGAATGCCGAGATCCATGGTGATTTTCTCCTGAATGCGTTGCGCGCAGGCTAGCGCCTGGGCTGGATCAACCGCAACCGTCATACGGTTGTTGCATGAATCGGGGCATAGACACGCGAAAGCAAAGGGTAAAATCGTGATGTCAAACCCAGAGCCCCGCACTTTCCGCGCAATGTTCATTTCCGACGTGCATCTCGGCTCGAAAGCGGCCAAGGCCGACTTCCTGATCGATTTCCTGCGTTATCACGATGCCGAGATCATCTATCTGGTCGGCGATATCGTCGACGGCTGGCGGCTGCGGCGCAGCTGGCACTGGCCGCAGAGCCACAACGACGTGGTGCAGAAGCTGCTGCGCAAGGCGCGCAAGGGCGCTTCGATCACCTATATCGCCGGCAATCACGACGAATTCGCGCGCCAGTTCCAGGGCGTGCATTTCGGCGGCATCGTCGTCGCCGACCGCGCCATCCACGAGACCGCGGCCGGCCGGCGCCTGCTGGTCATCCATGGCGACCAGTTCGACACGGTGGTGCACAACCAGCGCTGGCTCGCCTATCTCGGCGACTATGCCTATGACACGGCGATGCTGATCAACCGGGTGGTGACCAAGCTGCGCCACCTGCTCGGCCTGCCTTACTGGTCGTTCTCGTCCTGGGCCAAGGTCAAGGTGAAGAAGGCTGTGAACTTCATCGGTTCGTTCCAGACGGTGCTTTCGGAAGAAGCGCGGCGCTCGCATGTCGACGGCGTGATCTGCGGCCACATCCATCACGCCGCCATCGAAAGCTATGGCGATGTGCAGTACATCAACACCGGCGACTGGGTGGAAAGCTGCACGGCGGTGGTCGAGCACTTCGACGGCCGCATGGAGATCCTGACCTGGGCGCATGTGCTGCCCGAATCTTCGACCGGCAAGGATGTGCTGGTGCCGGTCGACCTCGTCGATCTCAAGGGCAGGGCGGCTCAAGCGGCCTGAACGACGCCGCCCCCGGTTCAGCCTGACCCTTTCGTTGCGTTGACATTGAGCGGGCCGCGCTCCCGAGCCTCGTTCGTCAACAGCTTTGCCCTTGATCGATTGGTCCAGACAGTTCCGCCGCGCTTTGCCGCATGTTAGGGATCGAGACGCGTTGCAGGCTGTCGATTGCAGCGTAATTGGATCGATTCATGTCGCTGCCGCCCCTGTCGCCCGAGCAACTCGTCAAGCCCAGCCATTTCGAACTGCGCATGAGCCTGATCTTCGCGACCTTGTTCGTGTCGCAGGGCACGCATCTGCCTTATTTTCCGCTCTGGCTGCAGGCGAAAGGCTTTCATGCCGAGCAGATCGCCGTCATCCTGGCGGCGCCGATGTTCCTGCGCGTGGTGACGACGCCGATGCTGACGGCGCTTGCCGACCGGGCGAAAGACCGCGCCAATGTCTACATCGTGCTGGTCGCGGCCTCGATGGTCGTCTCCGCGGGCTACTTCCTGCCGGCCACCTACGCCATCGTGCTTGCCGTGTCGCTTTTGCTGACGATCGTCTGGACGC
The DNA here is from genome assembly GCF_003997225.1 of Mesorhizobium sp. M2C.T.Ca.TU.002.02.1.1. Classification (NCBI taxonomy): domain Bacteria; kingdom Pseudomonadati; phylum Pseudomonadota; class Alphaproteobacteria; order Hyphomicrobiales; family Phyllobacteriaceae; genus Mesorhizobium; species Mesorhizobium sp. M2C.T.Ca.TU.002.02.1.1. The sequence goes on along the minus strand of NZ_RZTO01000031.1, from coordinate 2,815 downwards.
CGCATTCGCCGATGGCCGATTCGCTGGCGCTGTCCGGCGTGCGGCGCTTCGGCTCCAATTACACCGCCATGCGAAAATGGGGCTCGATCTCCTATCTCGGCGCCAATGTCGTGGGCGGCTTCATCCTTTCGGCCACGGGTCCGCAGGCCGTTCCGGTCATCATCTTCGTAGCAATCGGCGCGGCTCTGGCCGCAGGGCTATGGGCGCCGCGCATGGGGCGGCCTCGCAAGGCCTCGCCGCTGTCAGCCGCCGAGATCCAGCATAAGGCGCCGAGCCTCTTCAACGCATATTTCCTCTATTTCACGCTCGGCGTCGGTATCATCACCGCCAGCCACGCCTTCCTCTACGGCTTCGTGTCGATCTATTGGAAGTCGATCGGCATCGGCGATTCCGTCGTTGGCCTGCTATGGGCCTGGGGCGTGGTGTCCGAAGTCTGCATGTTCCTGTTTTTCAACCGTATTTTTGCTTCCACCTCGGTGGTCAGGGTGATGGTGATCGCCGGTATCGGCTCGATCGTGCGCTGGATCGCCTTTCCACTGGTCTGGCCGCTTGGGCTTGGCGTCGCGGGCTTCTTCCTTGTCCAGTCGCTGCATTCGGTTTCGGTGGCGATGGTGTTGATCGGCCTGCAGAAGATGATCGGCGAGACGGTTTCCGAGGAGCGCACGGGTGCCGCGCAAGGCATCGCCTATTTCTTCAACGGCTTCTTCATGGCGGCGGTGACGCTCGCGTCCGGCCCGCTCTATGACCGCCTGGGCGTCGACGGTTTCTGGGCGATGATCCCGATCGCGATCGTCGGCGTGGTGCTGATAGGCCTCGCTTCCCGCTTAGCCCCAAAGCACCCTGTCAGGGGGTGAAACGAGCGATCCCCGGTAGACGAGGCCAGGCTCGCGATCACGCGCAAGCAGCAGCGGACCGTCGAGGTCGACGAAGTCGGCGTCCTGCGCCAGGAGCACCGCCGGCGCCATGGCGAGCGAGGTACCGACCATGCAGCCCACCATGATGCCGAAGCCCAGGTCGCGCGCGCGGTCGCGCAATTTCAGCGCCTCCGTCAGGCCGCCCGACTTGTCGAGCTTGATGTTGACGGCATCGTAGAGACCGACCAGCGCGTCGAGGTCCTTCGCCGCGTGCACGCTTTCGTCGGCGCAGACCGGCACCGGATGCGCGATCCGGCGCAGGATGTCGTCCTTGCCAGCCGGCAGCGGCTGCTCGACGAGCGCGATGCCATGCTGCGCGGCGAAGGCAAGGTTCGCCTCGACATTTTCATGCGTCCAGCCCTCATTGGCATCGAGGATGATGCGGCTTTCGGGAGCGGCCTCGGTTACGGCGCGGATTCTCGCCATGTCGTTGTCGCCGCCGATCTTGACCTTGAGCAAGGGCCGCATGGCATTGGCGCGCGCCTGCGCCGCCATGGCTTCCGGCTCGGCGAGCGACAGCGTGTAGGCGGTCTCCAGCGGCCCGGCCGGAACAGCGCCGATCGTAGCCGCCACGGATGTGCCGGAGAGCTTCGCTTCCAGGTCCCAAAGCGCGCAGTCGATGGCGTTTCGCGCGGCGCCGGCGGGCATGGCCGCGAGCAGAGCGGTCCGGTCGATGCCGGCGATGATGGAATCGCGCATGGCCTCGATGGCCGCGCGCACCCCCTCCATGGTCTCGCCGTAGCGCTTGTAAGGCACGCACTCGCCGCGCCCGGAACGTCCCCTGTCGGTGATCGTTACGGTGATGACTTCGGCCTCGGTTTTGGATCCGCGTGAGATGGTGAAGGTGCCGGCGATCGGGAATCGCTCCATTTCGACCGAAATGACACGCGCCATAATTTTCTTCTCCGGCTGTGCGACACCGGTCTGCCGGCAAATCGACACGCCAGTCCCGTCACGCTAAACAGGACGCCATGTTGACCATCCGCAAACGCGACGCAAGCGGCGAGGCCGCCAAGGACGCCGAGCACCGGCCGCGCGTTGCCGTGGGCGAGGAAGGTGGCGTGCTCGGCTGCGCCTTTTCAGGCGTGTGGACGACGCGCACCGTCGCGGCGGTCGATGCCGACATGCGCAAGATCGAGCAGAGAAGCGGCGCGAAACAGCTGATGCTCGACCTTTCCCACATCGAGAAGATGGACACGGCCGGCGCCTGGCTGATCGACAGGCTGGCCAGCGCCTTCGAGAAGAAAGGCGTCGAGGTCCATTTGCAGGGCCAGAGCGAGATCGCCTCGATCCTGCTTGGCGCTGTCGGCGACGCGGTGCGGCGCGAGCCCGAATCGGGACCGGCCGGCCCGCCCAACATCATCCTGCGCGCTCTGGAATTGGTCGGCCGCCGCGTCTACGAGATGCGCGACGACTTCCTGGCCTCGATGAACATCCTCGGCGCCACGATCCGCGGCGCGCAGATGAAGCTCGGACGCGGTCACGCGGTCAATCCCGCCGCGATCTTCAACCAGATCGATCGCATGGGCGTCGGCGCCATACCGGTGGTGGTGCTGATGTCGGCGATCGTCGGCGCCATCGTCGCCCAGCAGGGCGCCTACCAGCTCAGCTATTTCGGCGCCAACATCTTCGTCGTCGACCTCGTCGGCGTGCTGATCCTGCGCGAGCTCGGCGTGCTGATGACGGCGATCATGCTCGCGGGACGTTCGGGCAGCGCCATCACCGCCGAGATCGGCTCGATGAAGATGCGCGAGGAGGTCGACGCGCTGAAGGTGATCGGCCTCAATCCGATCGGCGTGCTGGTCTTTCCGCGGCTCGTCGCGCTGGTGATCGGGCTGCCCTGCCTCACCATCATCGCCAATTTTGCAGCGCTTGCCGGCGGCATCGTCGCCGCCTGGCTC
>NZ_RZTO01000319.1:0-6362 GCF_003997225.1 Mesorhizobium sp. M2C.T.Ca.TU.002.02.1.1 | reverse complement strand
AAGCATGTCTCCCGAAAGTGGGAACCGGTTTCGGGATAAAGACATGCGTAACTCAAAAACCTAAAGCGCATGGAGCGAATCTGAAAGGTCGCGACGCGCTTTAAGCAATTCCAGGAAAGCGCGCAGCGGTTTTCCGTCCGGAATTGCGGGAAACAAAAGACGGTACAGTTTGCGGCGCTGCCGGATTGAGAGACGGCTGGCTTACCAGAAAGGGCTTGACCAAATCGTCCCGGGCCTGCATCCGGGTTGCCCGATCTTGCAGCATGATCCCGAACCGAGGACCGCGTCAGCGAAAAGTGGGAACCGGTTTTCGGAGATCATGCGCCAACAAGGAAGTTCGATCGTAGTGGCGATTCGACGAAACGCCACCACGATCTAAGGATTAACCGGATTGCCGACATGACCGGAAAGACCTGGGCTTATGAGGATTTCGTCGAGGGCGCCTCGCTGGACATCGGCAGCAAGACCGTAAGCGCGGCCGAGATCATCGAATTCGCCTCGGAATTCGATGCCCAGCCGATGCACCTCGACGAGGAAGCCGGCAAGGCCAGCATCCTCGGCGGGCTTTCGGCTTCAGGCTGGCACACCTGCGCGATGTTCATGCGCATGCTGTGCGACGCCTTCCTGCTCGATTCGACCTCTCAAGGATCGCCGGGCATCGAGCATGTGAAATGGAAGAAGCCGGTGCTGGCCGGCGATACCCTGCGGGGCACGGTCACGATCCTGTCCAAGCGCCAGTCCAAATCGCGGCCCCAGCTCGGCTTGATCACGATGCGCAGCGAACTGGTCAACCAGCGCGGCGAGAGTGTCTTCGAGCTGGAGAATACCGGCATGTTCCTGACCCGTGAGGCCGCGGCATGACTCTCGACGAGTACTTCCTGATCGGCGAAACGGTCACGCTCGGCTCGCACAAATTCGGGGCCGAGGAGATCAAGGCGTTCGCCAGGAAATACGACCCGCAGATCTTCCATGTCGACGAAGAGGCGGCAAGGAAGAGCGTGCTCGGCGGGCTCTGCGCCTCGGGCTGGCACACCGCCGCGACCTGGATGAAATACAATCTCGAAAAGCGCATGGAGACCGAGGGCGTGCGTTGGACCGGCCCCGGCCCGCAGCCCGAATTCGGCCCCTCGCCCGGCTTCCGCAATTTGAAATGGCTGAAGCCGGTCTATGCCGGCGAGACGGTGACCTTCACGCGCACCGCGCTGGCGCACCGCCCGCTCGCCGGGCGCCCGGGCTGGAACCTGCTCACACTGCGCTCCGAGGGGTTCGATTCGACCGGCGACAAGGTGATCGAGTTCGACAGCGCCGTGCTAGTGAAGGTGGGGTAGCATCTCTTCCTTCTCCCCTTGTGGGAGAAGGTGGATCGGCGCGCAGCGCCGAGACGGATGAGGGCTGTTCCAGCGGAGTGAGACACTGGCTTTCCCTGGAGCACCCCTCATCCGTCGCCTTCGGCGACACCTTCTCCCACAAGGGGAGAAGGAAGAGGCGCCTCAATGCCCCTCATACCCGATCAGCGTCCTGACCGGCACGCCGAGCGCTTCCAGCTTCCGGCGGCCGCCGAGGTCTGGCAGGTCGATGACGAAGCAGGCGGCGACGATGTCGGCGCCGATCTGCCTGAGCAGCTTCACCGCCGCTTCCGCCGTTCCGCCGGTGGCGATCAGGTCGTCGACCACGATCACCTTCTCGCCGGGCGAGACGCCGTCCTTGTGCATTTCCATCTCGTCCAGCCCGTATTCGAGGCTGTAGGCCACGCGCACCGTCTCGTAAGGCAGCTTGCCCTTCTTGCGGATCGGCACGAAGCCGGCCGACAACTGGTGCGCCACGGCGCCGCCGAGGATGAAGCCGCGCGCCTCGATGCCGGCGATCTTGTCGATTTTCAGCCCGGCATAGGGATGCACCAGTTCATCGATGGCGCGCCGAAAGGCGCGCGCGTCGCCAAGCAGCGTGGTGATGTCGCGAAACAGGATGCCGGGCTTCGGATAGTCCGGAATGGTGCGGATGGCCGCAAGCAGCGTGTCTTCGAGGGAGGATTTCATAAGCGGTTGATCCGTTGCCGCACAGTTTTGCCGGCAAGCGGCCGAAAAGAAAAGGGCACCTTTCGGCGCCCTTGCATTTTTTGGAAGCCGGCCGGCTCAGTGCGCCACGTCGGCCCACACCCTGCGCTTGGTCATGTAGACCAGCGCGCCGAAGAGCAGCAGGAAGACCATGACGCGGAAGCCGGTCTTCTTGCGGTCCTCGAGATGCGGCTCGGCGGCGAACATCAGGAAGGCCGAGACGTCGCGGGCATACTGGTCGACCGTCTGCGGCGAGCCGTCGTCATAGGTCACCTGGCCGTCGGAGAGCGGCTTCGGCATCTTCAGCGACACGCCGGACAGGAAATACGGATTGTAGTGCGTACCTTCCGGGATCACCATGCCGGCCGGCGGCGTCTGGTCGTAGCCGGTGAGCAGCGAGTGGATGTAGTCCGGGCCGCCCTGCGCGTACTGGGTGAAGATATCGAAGATGAAGCGCGGGAAGCCGCGCTCGACGCCGCGCGCCTTGGCGAGCAGCGACATGTCCGGCGGAGCGGCGCCGCCATTGGCGGAGGCCGCGGCCTGCTCGTTCGGGAACGGCGCCGGGAAGTGATCCGACGGCTTGCCAGGGCGATCGAACATGTCGCCGGCGTCGTTAGGGCCGTCATGGATGGTGTATTCGGCGGCCAGCGTCTTGATCTGCGCGTCCGAATAGCCGAGCCCTTCCAGCGTCCGGAAGGCCACCAGGTTCATCGAGTGGCAGGCCGAGCAGACTTCCTTGTAGACCTTGAGGCCGCGCTGCAGCTGCGCCTTGTCATAGGTGCCGAACGGGCCGGCGAAGCTCCAGCTCATTTCCTTCGGCTCGTTGATCGGGAAATGCGTCGGCGCGGCCGGGTTCTGCTCTTCCGCGGCGATGGCCGCGGTGCCCGCGACCACCAGGCCGAGCAGCGCCAGCGAGGTGAGAATCTTCTTCATACCCAAAATCCCCTCAGATCCTCAGCCTTTGGTTTCCGGCGCGGCGGTCGCGCCTGCCGGATGTCCGCTGCCGCCCTTGTTCTTTTCCAGCACCGCCTCGGTGATCGAGTTCGGCAGCCTGCGCGGCGTCTCGATCAGGCCGAGCACCGGCATGATGACCAGGAAGAAGGCGAAGTAGAACAAAGTCGCCATCTGCGCCATGAACACGTAAGAGCCTTCCGCCGGCTGCGAGCCCAGCCATCCGAGCAGGATGGCGTCGGCGACGAACAGCCAGAAGAACAGCTTGTACCACGGGCGGTAGACCGCCGAGCGCACCTTGGAGGTGTCGAGCCACGGCACCAGGAACAGCATGGCGATGGCGCCGAACATGCACAGCACGCCGCCGAGCTTGGAATTGATCGGGCCGATGTTGAAGGTGATGGCGCGCAGGATCGCGTAGAACGGCAGGAAGTACCATTCCGGAACGATATGGGCCGGCGTCTTCAGCGGGTTGGCGACCGTGTAGTTGTCCGGGTGGCCGAGATAGTTCGGCAGGTAGAAGACGAAATAGGCGAAGAAGAACAGGAACACGATCATGCCGAACGCGTCCTTGATGGTCGCATAGGGCGTGAAAGCGACGGTGTCGGTCTTCGACTTCACCTCAATGCCGGTCGGGTTCGACTGGCCCACGACATGCAGCGCCCAGATATGCAGCACCACGACGCCGGCGATCATGAACGGCAGCAGGTAATGCAGCGCGAAGAAGCGGTTCAGCGTCGGGTTGTCGACGGCGAAACCGCCGAGCAGCAGTTCCTGGATCCAGTTGCCGACCAGCGGGATGGCGCTGAAGAAGCCGGTGATGACGGTGGCGCCCCAGAAGCTCATCTGGCCCCAAGGCAGCACATAGCCCATGAAGCCGGTGGCCATCATCAGGAGGTAGATGATGCAGCCGAGGATCCACAGGAGCTCTCGCGGCGCCTTGTAGGAGCCGTAGAACAGGCCGCGGAAGATGTGGATGTAGACGGCGACGAAGAAGAACGAGGCGCCGTTGGAATGGAGATAGCGCAACAGCCACCCCGAATTCACGTCGCGCATGATCTTCTCGACCGAATCGAAGGCGAGATTGGTGTCGGACGTGTAATGCATCGCCAGCACGATGCCGGTCAGGATCTGCGCGACCAGCATGATCGAAAGGATGCCGCCGAACGTCCACATATAGTTGAGGTTGCGCGGCACCGGGTAGGCGACGAAGCTGTCATAGATCAGCCGCGGCAGCGGCATCCGGGCGTCGAACCAGCGCTCGATACCGGTCTTGGGCGTATAGGTCGAGTGTCCCTCGCTCATCGAAATATCCCCTGCCTCAACCGATAAGGATCTTGGTATCGGAAATGAACTTGAATACCGGGATCGCCATGTTCTCCGGCGCCGGGCCTTTGCGGATGCGGCCGGCGGTGTCGTATTGCGAACCATGGCACGGGCAGAACCAGCCGCCGAAATCGCCTTCCTGGCCGAGCGGGATGCAGCCGAGATGGGTGCAGACCTGGACCATGACCATCCAGGCTTCCTTGCCGGGTGTGGTACGGTTGGCATCGGTCGCCGGCGCATCCGACGGCAGGTTGGCGTTGCGCGCGATCGGGTCCTTGAGATCGGCGAGGTTGACGGCTTCGCCGTCCTTCATTTCCTTTTCGGTGCGGTTGCGCACCACCACCGGCTTGCCGCGCCATTTGACGATCAGCGAGCTGCCGGGCTGCAGCGAGGAGACATCGACCTCGACCGAAGCCAGCGCCAGCGTCGAGGCATCTGGCTGCATCTGGTCGATGAACGGCCACGCCACGGCCCCTGCGCCGACGACGGCGGCCATGCCGGTGGCTACATAGAGAAAATCGCGACGGTTGGGATCGTGGATTTCGGTTGCGCTCACGGGTGCCTGATCCTTTCGCCTCTTCCTAACCGGAGGCCGAGCCTTGTCCCCGCTCAATCGCACCTGCCCGACAGCGCATGGCGAACAGGCTAGCGAATTCCTCCGGCATTTGGATTTCGGTTTATGCGGGCAGCCCGTTTTTGTCCAGCGGGGTGAGGCCACAAGGGCAGATTGTCGCGGGGATGCGCGGCGACCCTGGCCGGCGCGTCCGTGCTAGGCCGCCGGACAGGGCGGAACAGCGGGAAATCCGGGCCGAAATCGGGCCGGTGTTTGCCTCGACATCGGCTCCTGGCCCGGTCTATTCTCCCGCCATGGCGCATGTCATCGAACGCGACAGCTGGGCCGACGCCCCCGACCGCTGGAAAGGCGAGCTGCAATGCGGCCAATTCGGCGCCAATTCCTGCCTGATCTTCAACCATCAGCCGACGGTCGGCGGCGGTCCGCGCCTGCACAAGCACCCCTATGCGGAAATCTTCGTCATCCGCTCCGGCACCGGCCTGTTCACGATCGGCGACCGGGAGATCAAGGCCACCGCCGGCCAGATCCTGATCGTGCCGCCCGACACGCCGCACAAATTCATCAATCTCGGCCCGGGCCCGCTCGAAAGCACCGACATCCACGAGAACGGCCACTTCATCACCGAATGGCTGGAATAGCGGTCTTTGGAGCGTTTCCCCGTTTCATGGAAACGGCGAACCGCCCTATCCCTTTGTTTTTACGCAATTCCGGACGGAAAACCGCTCGCACTTTTCCTGGAATTGCTCTAGCTGGCGCCCAGCCTGACCAGCACCGCCCGTGGGATGTCGTACTCTCGGATCACGGCATCGTGCTTGCGCAGACCGCAGAGCTCGCGCTGGATGAAATAGGCGTGGACGGCCGCGGCCGCTTCCTTGAGCAGCCGGTTGCGATGCTCGCCCTCGCCGCCCTCGCGCAATCTGGCAAGGGTTTCCTCCACGCGTTGTCCGGCGCGGCCGAGCGCGGCGGCCTTTTCGGCGAGGATTTCGTGGCCGAGCAGGTCGAGCGCGCTTTCCTGCGCGCCTGAGCGTCCGAAATTGGTGGGCATGCGTACCGACATGGCGCCGTTCTACTCCGCCGGCCGCGTCTCTTCCAGCGCGCTTTCCTCGTTGAACAGGAAGCCGCCGGACTGCCGTTTCCAGAGCCGCGCATAGAGCCCGTCGAGCGCCACCAGCTCGTCATGCGTGCCCTGTTCGACGATCCGGCCGCCGTCCAGCACCACCAGCCGGTCGAGCGCCGCGATCGTCGACAGCCGGTGCGCGATGGCGATCACCGTCTTGTTCTCCATCAGCCGGGTCAGGTTCTCCTGGATCGCCGCCTCGATGTCCGAATCGAGCGCCGAGGTCGCCTCGTCGAGGATGAGGATCGGCGCATCCTTGAGGAAGACGCGCGCGATCGCCACGCGCTGCCGCTGGCCGCCGGAGAGCTTCACGCCGCGCTCGCCGACATAGGCCTCGTAG
>NZ_RZTO01000318.1:0-6362 GCF_003997225.1 Mesorhizobium sp. M2C.T.Ca.TU.002.02.1.1 | reverse complement strand
GGCGAAGTTGGGTGGCCGCTCGATGCCGCCGAGCTCGACGGCGCCGCCGACGCGTAAGCCGGTTTGCAGCGGCGTGATGACGAAGCCGTGCCCGGAAAAGATCAGCTGCCGCTTCACGTCGAAGGCCGACACCGGCAGCGTCGTGTTGTAGCCGCGCTCGGTTTCGAGCGGGATGCGGTCGCCGAGATTTTTTGCCAGGAGATGCGACCAGGCTCCCGCGGCGACCAGGAGCTTGTTCGCCGTCCGCCTGGTGCCGTCGGCCAGAACGATCGTCGCGCCGTTTGCGCCTGCTTCGATGCGCTCCACCCGCGCATGCTCGAAACGGGCGCCGAGCTTCTCCGCATAGGCCCACACCGCCTTGCCGAGCAGCTTGGGATCGGCGACCGTCTTCCAGCCCGGAACGAAGGTGCCCTTGACGAAGCGCGGCGCCAGGCCCGGCTGGAGCGCGGCCATCTCTTCGCCCTCGACATGGCGGAAGCCGATGCCAAAACGCTGGCGCTCGGCCCAGCCGGGCAGCGAGGCGCGGAACTCCGCTTCGCTCTCATAGAATTCCAGCGAGCCGTCCTCGCGCAGCATCGGCCGCGTGCCGGAGCGGTCGAGCAGGCCCATCCATTCGGCTTCGGCGAGCTTCATCATGCCAGCCTGCGTGGCCAGGCTCGTCTCATAGTGCTTCGCCGCGCCCGCGCGCCAGAAGCGGACCAACCAGGGCAGGAGTTTCGGCAGATAGGCCGGCGGAATGGCCAAAGGCCCGAGCGGGTCGGCGAGCCATTTCGGCAATTGCCGGATCATCCCCTTATGCGCCAGCGGCAGCACGTCGGAGAAGGCGAAGGCGGCGGCATTGCCGGAACTCGTCTCCTCGCAGATGCCCGTGCGGTCGAAGACGGTGACGCTGCGCCCCGCTTCGGAGAGCAGCGTCGCCGCGCAGATGCCGATGATGCCGCCACCGATGATGGCGATGTCTTCCGCTTCTCCCTGTGATCGGGGAGAAGGCGCCCGAAGGGCGGATGACGGGCCGCCCCCCTCCTCGGAATTTCCCTGCACGCGAATGCTACCTCTTATTCGGCCGCCACCAGCTTGTCCGTCGATCGAGGAGACGTCTGCAGCGACGGCAGCTTCGGCCGCGCCACCAGCGCATCCCGGACGATCTTCTCGACCGCCTTGCGGCGTTCGCCCGACAGCGGCTGGCGCGGCATGCGCACGCGGTCATTGGTACCGATCGCCAGCACTTCGGCAAGCTTGATATTTTGGACCAGATAGGTCGAGACATCGAGGTCGAGCAAGGGCCGGAACCAGCGATAGATCGCCAGCGCCTCCTCGCGGCGGCCCTGCCGCATCAGCTGATAGATTGCGACCGTCTCGCGCGGGAAGGCGGTGACCAGGCCGGCGACCCAGCCGATGGCGCCGACCGACAGCGCCTCGAAGGCAAGGTTGTCGACGCCGGTGAAGAGATCGTAGCGGTCACCGAACCTATTGATGATCTCGGTCGAGCGGCGGATGTCGTCGGAGGATTCCTTGATGGCGACGAAGCGCTTGTCCGACGCCAGCTCCTCCATCAGATCGACGGTGACGTCGACGCGATAGGCGAGCCGGTTGGAATAGATCATCACCGGCAGGTCGCCGGCTTCCGCCACGGCGCGAAGCGCTGCGACCGTCTCTTCCGGATTGGTGTGGTAGATCGGGCTCGGCACCACCATCAGTCCGTCGGCGCCTTCCTTGGCGGCGCGCTTCGCGATAGCAGCCGCCTCGCGTGTGCCGGGCTCGTTGACGGTCAAGAGCACCGGCTTCTTCCCGGCGACTTTCTGCGCCGTCTTCAGCACCTCGATCTTCTCGTCAGGCGACAGCATCGGCCCCTCGCCGAGCGAGCCGCAGACGATGATGCCGTCGCAGCCGGCCTCCATCTGCAGCGAATAGCAGCGCTCCATCTCGGCATGATCGAGACGATCGTCGGCGCTGAATTTGGTCGTGACGGCGGGGAAAACTCCGGTCCACATAGCTGTCTCTCCGTTGATATATCAGTCGTATATCTATTAAGAGCTGGCTCGTCAATGCTGAATCCGTTATGATATATGAAAAATATATCAGGAGCCCGCCATTGATCTCCCCACTGATATCCGCTGACGTGAACGCGAGTTTCGAGCCGGCGGCGACCAAGGCCTATCGCGCGCTGGAGCATATGATCGTTACGCTCGAGCTGGCGCCGTCGAGCTTCGTCACCGAAGGCGCGCTGATCGATCGGCTGGGTCTCGGACGCACGCCGGTGCGCGAGGCGATCCAGCGGCTGGCCTGGGAAGGGCTTCTCGACATCAGGCCGCGCGCCGGCATCGCGGTCGCGCCGCTTCACGCCGGCGACTGGCTGCGGGTGCTGGACGCTCGGCGCGGCATCGAGGTCGTGCTCGCCCGCTCGGCCGCCCGCTTCGTCACCCGAGAGGCCGCCGACCTGTTCCATGAGGCGGCGCTCGCGATGCAGAAGGCGGTGATCTCGGGCAACGTGCTTGCCTTCATCCAGGCCGACAAGGCGCTCGACGAGGCGCTGGCCATCGCCGCCGACAACCCCTTCGCGGCGCGTGTCGCCGCTCCCCTGCAGACCCACAGCCGCCGCTTCTGGTATCGCTACAAGGCCGACACCGGGCTGGCCGAATCGGCCGAGCACCACGTCGCGCTGATCCGCTCCATCCTCGACGGCGACGAGGAGGCGGCCGCCAAGGACGCCAAGAAACTGATGACGTTGCTGCGCGGCCACGCCGAGGTCGCCGCAACGCGCTGAGAGCGGTTCGAGCCGGGAAGCGTCCTCAGCCGCCCGGCTGCCCAACCGCGGTGGCCAGCGTATCCTCCCATCCCTCGCCGGCGGCAAGGATGCAGCTCTGGCCTTTGACGTCGGTCATCAGGATGGTCCAGGTTCCGCTTGCCGAGACGAACACTTCGAAGATGGCGGCTTGTCCGGCCACGCCATAACCCAGCCGCTTCTCCTCGAATGCCTCCGCCAGCCTCGCGACCAGATAGTCATGGCCGCCGCAGATGACTTGCGCCCGCGCCGGAACCGCCGGCAATGCCATCATGGCGCCAACGGCCGCAAGCTTGACCCATCGAAACGAAAATTCGCGTGCCATGGGGCACCTCCTTCGCCTTCGCATTCCGGCAAGGGAGGCACATTCGGCCGCCTCAGTGTGCCGGAAGGCTCCAGGCCGGATCAGACGTCTTCATCACGTCACTCCTTCTGGTTTCCGGTCTGTCGTCGGGAGATCATGACTCCCTGGATTCGATATGGTGAAGCTCCGCGCCGCAAACAAGCGGTGCCGCGCAAGGCGACTTCCTCGGTACAGCTTGACGCTCGACCGCGGAGGCCGTCGTGGCGCGCCAGTTCCCTAACGGTTCAGGCGCCCGGCATCGCCGCGGTGATCGACGGGCTGTCCCAGCCCTCGCCGACGGAGAGCACGCAGCTCTGCCCCTTGGTGTCGGAAGCGAGCACTGTCCAGCTGCCCTGATCCGAGACGAAGATTTCGAGCACGACGTTCGGGTTGATCAGGCCGCGCCCGGCCTCGGTTTCGTGGAACTTGTCGCCAAGGGCCTTGATGATGTCGGCGCGCGCCGCGCATTGCGCGGCCGCGTTCGCCGGCGCGGCTCCGATGGTCATCGCCACCGCCGCCAACATCGTCGCCATAAGAAATCGTGTCATCTGACACCTCCTCGCGCCAGACGAGAACCCCGGCTTGAACCGGCGCTGTTCGATTGCCTGCACGCATGGCAGGAATACAGGCTAAGGCGCATGGTGGTCTGTTGGTTCCATCACACGACGATGGAATTATTAGAAGGCGCGCATGCTCCCTTTGCGTGCCGCGCGGCGGATCTTGTACCTTCCCTTGCACTGGGCGCCCGTGTCGAAAGCGCGGCAAAGGGCTTTTGAGCCTCACGTCTCTGGCAGGTGGCCTTGGCGCCAAAAAAGAGAAAGCGCGGCTTTCACCGCGCTTTCTCAATGACTTGAAGGCTTGTCCGCTCAGTTCATCGTCGGGATGACGAACTCGGCGCCGTCCTTGATGCCAGCCGCGCGCCCGCAGCCGCAAAGCGGCGAGGACGCGCAACCAGGAACCGTCCGGCTAGTTCATCGTCGGGATGACGAACTCGGCGCCGTCCTTGATGCCGGACGGCCAGCGCGAGGTGACCGTCTTGGTCTTGGTGTAGAAGCGGAACGCGTCCGGGCCGTGCTGATTTAGGTCGCCGAAGGACGACGCCTTCCAGCCGCCGAACGTGTAATAGGCGATCGGAACCGGAATCGGCACGTTGACACCGACCATGCCAACCTGAACGCGGCTGGCGAAGTCGCGCGCGGCATCGCCGTCGCGGGTGAAGATGGCGACGCCGTTGCCCATCTCGTGGTCGTTGGCGAGCTTGATGGCGTCCTCGTAGCGCGGCGCGCGCACCACCGAGAGCACCGGCCCGAAGATTTCTTCCTTGTAGATGCGCATGTCGGCGGTGACGTTGTCGAACAGGCAGCCGCCCATATAGTAGCCGTTCTCATAGCCCTGCATCTTGAAGCCGCGGCCGTCGACGACGAGCTTGGCGCCTTCCTTGACGCCGAGATCGACATAGCCCTTCACGCGCTCCAGCGCCTGCGCCGTCACCAGCGGGCCGAAATCGGCGGAAGAATCCGTCGAGGGGCCGACCTTCAGGCTTTCGACGCGCGGCACCAGCTTTTCCATCAGCCGGTTGGCGGTATCGTTGCCGACCGGGACCGCCACCGAGATCGCCATGCAGCGTTCGCCGGCCGAGCCGTAGCCGGCGCCGATGAGCGCGTCGACCGTCTGGTCCATGTCGGCGTCGGGCATGACGATCATGTGGTTCTTGGCGCCGCCGAAGCACTGCACGCGCTTGCCCGATGCCGTGCCGCGCGAATAGATGTAGTGTGCGATCGGCGTCGAGCCGACGAAGCCGATCGCCTTGATGTCCGGATCGTCGAGGATGGCGTCGACCACTTCCTTGTCGCCGTTGACGACGTTGAGGATGCCGGCGGGAAGACCGGCCTCGATGAAGAGCTCGGCGATGCGGATCGGCACGCCCGGATCGCGCTCGGACGGCTTCAGGATGAAGGCGTTGCCGCAGGCGATGGCCGGCGCGATCTTCCACAGCGGGATCATGGCCGGGAAGTTGAACGGCGTGATGCCGGCGACGACGCCGAGCGGCTGGCGCATCGAATAGACGTCGATGCCGGGGCCGGCGCCGTCCGTGAACTCGCCCTTCATCATATGCGGGGCGCCGATGCAGACCTCGACGACTTCGAGGCCGCGCTGGATGTCGCCGCGCGCATCGGCGATGGTCTTGCCGTGCTCGCGCGCCAGGATGTCGGCCAGCTCGTCATAGTCGCGCTGGACCAGCTCGAGGAACTTCATCAGCACGCGCACGCGGCGCTGCGGGTTGGTGGCGGCCCATTTCGGCTGCGCCGCCTTGGCGTTCTCGACCGCGGCGCGCAGTTCCGCCTGCGAGGCCAGCGCCACCGTGCCGCGCACGGAACCGTCCATCGGCTGCATCACATCCTGCTTGCGCCCGCTGGTGCCGGCGACACGCTTGCCGCCGATGAAATGACCGTATTCGATCATGGTTCTCTCCCTGTCTTGGTGATGATTGCATTGTCCGCCTTTGCGACGGCGATGGCAACGCGAGGAAGATCGCAACCGTTGTGCGGAAAATGGACAGCGGTGATGGAGTGTGCATTAATTGTCGCAAATGACAGCGTCGCTAAGATATCCCAAAGGGACAACAGGTTGAGTTCCTTCGCGCCCCCCTCTGTCCTTCCGGACATCTCCCCCACTTGGGGGGAGATCAGCAGCTTTACCGCCGGCACCATCTCCTGCAACGCTGGTGATTGGCGAATGCCGGCGAGGCATCCAATCTCCCCCCTTGTGGGGGAGATGTCCGGCAGGACAGAGGGGGGCGCCACAGAACGCTCCGTTGATGATTGTCATCCAGGTCATCCCCATGAACTGGGATGATGTCCGCATCTTCCTTGCCGTGGCGCGCGCCGGCCAGATCCTCGGCGCGGCCAAGCGCCTGGAGCTCAACCACGCCACCGTCTCGCGCCGCATAGCCGCGCTCGAGGAGGCGCTGCGCACAAAGCTCTTCCGGCGGCTCACCACCGGCAGCGAGCTGACGCCGGCCGGCGAGCGCTTCCTCGAGATCGCCGAGCGCATGGAAGGCGACATGATCGCCGCGCGCTCGACCATTGCCGGCGAGGGCGACGACGTTTCGGGCACGGTGCGCATCGGCGCGCCGGACGGCTTCGGCGTCGCCTTCCTGGCGAAGCGGCTGGGCGAACTGACCGCCGTGCACCGCGAGCTCACCATCCAGCTGGTGCCGGTGCCGCGCTCCTTCTC
>NZ_RZTO01000317.1:0-6377 GCF_003997225.1 Mesorhizobium sp. M2C.T.Ca.TU.002.02.1.1 | reverse complement strand
AGTATGATGAGAACGAAGTGACTCATGATCGGCATCCGTGCGCTTTTACCCGGAAACGGCACCCTCGTTCGCCGGACGCGCGAGCGCGGCGAACTTGGCCAGCACGCCGCGCCTGTAGCGCGGCTCGGGTTGTTTCCAGGCTTTGCGGCGGCGCGCGATCTCGGCTTCGTCCACTTCCAATTGGAGGAGCAGCCGACGCGCGTCGATGGTGATGCGGTCGCCTTCTTCCACCAGCGCGATGGTGCCGCCGACATAGGCTTCCGGCGCGACATGGCCGACCACCATGCCCCATGTGCCGCCGGAAAAGCGGCCGTCCGTGATCAGGCCGACGCTTTCGCCCAGGCCCCGTCCGACCAGCGCCGATGTGGGCGCCAGCATTTCCGGCATGCCCGGCCCGCCTTGCGGACCGAGATAGCGCAGCACCACCACGTCGCCCGGCCGGATGCGGTCGGCAAGTATCGCCTCCATGGCCGACTGCTCGTCGTCGAACACGCGAGCCGGACCGGTGATCGCGGGGCTCTTCAGCCCGGTGATCTTTGCGACGGCGCCGTCCTCGGCGAGGTTGCCTTTCAGGATAGCGAGGTGCCCCTCGCGGTAGAGCGCCCTCGAAATCGACATGATGACGCGCTGGTCGGCCCGCGGTTCACCCGGCACGGCAGCCAGTTCGTCGGCCAGCGTCCGCCCGGTGATGGTAAGGCAATCGCCATGCAGCAGGCCAGCATCGAGCAGGATCTTCAGCACCTGCGGAATGCCGCCGGCTTGATGCAGGTCGACGGCCATGTATCTGCCTGACGGCTTCAGATCGCAAATCACCGGCACCTTGCGCCGGACGCGCTCGAAATCGTCCAGGGTCCAGTCGATTCCGGCCGCATGGGCGATGGCGAGATAGTGAAGCACGGCGTTTGTGGAGCCGCCGATGGCCATGATCAGCGCCACCGCGTTCTCGATCGATCTGGCCGTGACGATGTCGAGCGGGCGGATATTCTTCTTCACGGCCTCGACCAGCACGCGGCCGGATTCGGACGCGCTTTCGATCTTCTCGGGGTCGGGGCTGGCCATGGTCGAGGAATAGAGCAGCGACATGCCCAGCGCCTCGAATGAGGAACTCATGGTGTTGGCCGTATACATGCCGCCGCAGGAGCCGGTGGATGGGCAGGCATGGCGCTCGATGCCCTCGAAGTCCTCCTCATTCATCGTGCCGGCCATGAAGGCGCCGACCGCCTCGAAGGCGGAGACAATGGACAAGTCCTGCCCCTTCCATCGGCCAGGCCTGATAGTTCCGCCATAGACGTAGATCGCCGGCGCGTTGGCGCGCAGGATCCCGATCATGCCGCCCGGCATGTTCTTGTCGCAGCCGCCCAGCACCAGCACACCGTCCATCCACTGGCCCTGAACCGACATCTCCACGCAATCGGCGATCACCTCGCGCGAGACCAGCGAATACTTCATGCCTTCCGTACCCATCGACATGCCGTCGGAGATGGTGGGCGTGCCGAACATCTGCGGGTTGGCTCCGGCCGCCTTGATGGCGACGGCAGCGGCATCGGCCAGCGGCTGAAGGCCGGCGTTGCAGGGCGTGATGGTGGAATGGCCGTTGGCGATCCCGATCATCGGCTTGTCGAAATCACTCTTCTCGTAACCCAGCGCGTAGTACATGGCTCGGTTGGGGGAGCGGGCGACCCCTTGCGTGATGTGTCTGGAGCGTTCGTTGAAGGGCATGGCAGAAACCTCGATAGCAAATGGCCAAAGACGGTTGTGACGACGGGCCACGCGTCGAAGCGCAAGCGCTTCAAAAAAAGATATTTCCGATGTATCTTATGGCCGTTGAAGCTGCAATCGTTTTGCTAGGAACGGCGATGAGGTCATTCCTGCCGATGAATTGGGGAGTCGCGCCCGGCTCGAAGGTCGAGCGAGGGCGCAGGTGGCCTACGGGCGGAGCGCGAGCCAGGACACGCAGCTTCGAGATCTATCGGTACGATCCAGAATCGGGAAGCGGTCCGCGAATCGACATCTACGAAGTCGACCGCGATGACTGCGGCCCGATGGTCCTGGACGCGCTGGTCAAGATCAAGAACGAGGTCGACCCCACCTTGACGTTCCGCCGCTCCTGCCGTGAAGGCGTCTGCGGATCGTGCAGCATGAACATCGACGGCAGAAACTGGCTTGCCTGCACGCAGGCGATCGATGACATCGAGGGGCCTGTCCGCGTGTTTCCGCTCAGCCACATGCGCGTCATCAAGGATCTGGTAGTCGACCAGGCCCACCTCTTCGACCAGCACAAGCTCATTCAGCCGTGGTTGCGCGCGGACGGACCACCGCCCGAACGCGAACGTCTGCAATCGCCAGAGGAACGCGCCAAGCTCGATGGCTATTACGAATGCATCCTGTGTTTTTCCTGCACCGGCGGATGTCCGAGCTATTGGTGGAACGGCGACCGCTATCTGGGTCCTGCCGTCCTCTTGCAGGCGTATCGCTGGCTGATCGACAGCCGCGACGAGGCGACCGGGGAGCGGCTTGACGAGCTTGAGGACCCATTCCGGCTCTATCGCTGTCACACCATCATGAACTGCACGAAGACGTGCCCGAAAGGCCTCGAGCCAGCCAAGGCGATCGCCGAAATCAAGGCGATGCTGGTTAAACGCCGACAGTGAGTGACGGGACATGAAGCAAAGCAACGCCTCACGCCGGGAGAGACCGCTAGCGCCCGATTTGCAGACCTACAGGCCGACGCTGACCATGGTCATGTCGATCGTGCACCGAGCCACGGGCGCGGCCCTGTACGTCGGCTTTATCGCGATGGCCGGATGGCTCCTGGCTCTGGCCAGCGGCCCGGAAGCCTATGCACTGGTCAGAAACGCGCTTGGATCGCCGGTTGGTCTGGTGGCCCTGTTCGGCTTCACCTGGGCGCTTCTTCACCATGCGTTCGGCGGCATCCGACATCTTGTGTGGGACCTCAGCATTGCGCACACCTACCCTTGGCGCGAATATCTGACCAGGGCTACCCTGTTCGCCTCGTTGGCCTGCACGGTTCTGTTCTGGCTCAGCTTGGCGCTGTTTCATACAGGCTCGCCATGAAGCCGATGCGTTCAGGACTGGCCCGCGCTAGGGGCTTGGGCTCGGCCAAGGGAGGAACCGACGAATTCTGGCGGCAGCGCGTCACCTCCGCGCTCGGCCTTCCGCTTGTTATCGGCCTGATGGCGGCCTTCTGGCTCCTGGCGGGCGCCGACTATTCGTCCGCGCGCCGTTTGGTCGGAAACCCGATCGTGGCGGTCGTTGTGGCGTTGGCCCTCGTCAATTTTGCCGTCCATATGCGGTTGGGTGCGCAGGTCATCATCGAGGACTACATCCACAGGCCCGTCCTCAAGCCATTCCTGCTGATGGCAAACATTGGAATTGCCTACGGTACAGCGACCGTCGCCATCCTGGCACTGGCCAAACTCTCCGCTTTCGGCTGAAACGGCTGCCGCTTAGCGGTAGCCGACGCACATGACGTAGTCCCTGAGAAGCTCTTCCTCATATTCGACTTCTGACAGGAGCATCTCCAAGGCGTCCCTGGCGAACAGCAAACCGATCGGCTTGCGCTCTGCATCGATGACCGGGACACTCTGCAGGCCTTTCTCCTTCATGGTCGACCAGACCTCGTGCAGCCAGTCTTTCGCCTCGCAGGAGATCACGTTCCTGGTCATGACGGCCGTGCAGGCCGTCGTGCAGGCGCATCCCTGGCAATGGCGTATCTGGCGCACGATATCCGTTCGGGTGATGATGCCGGCCATCGCGCCAGACCTGTCGCAAACGACGACCATATGCCTGGTATCGTCGGACAGGAGCGAGGCGGCTTCCGTAAGCTGCCGGTCTTCGCCGATGAGAAGCAGGCGATCGCGAACCTTCGCCAGCAAGTTGTCGATCCGTATCATGTCATTGCCGTCAAGTTAGCATCCAAGCAAGCACCGCGTCCCGTCGGTCATAGTGACAACCGCCTCCGGTCACGCGGTCATTTGACCCAGCGGGCTATCCGCCTGCGCGATGCAAGCGGCGCGGCAAGGCTGCTGGCCCAAAGTCGATCACCGAGCGCCGTATAACGTTTCCCGCAGGATCGATATTCAGACGCGCCCGGCGGTTGCCATAGAAGAAGCTCAATCGATATTCGCCCTCGTGCTCGCCGATCCCCCGCTCGCAGAAGGATGTGATCTCTTGAGCCCTCAACAGGGAGTGCACGGCCGCCGGATCAAGGCGCAGCAGGTCGGCAAGCAACCTCGCCTCGATGAAGATATCGTCCGTGCCGATCTCGACTTGCATAGCATCCGCCCCGAATCAGGGAGCTTTCGATGGAGCGGGGCCGGAGCCGCACCCGATCCAAGCCGGGGGATCGCTGGCAGGGAAAGATTCCCATGAAGCCTGCGCCACCTCGTCCCACTCGATTCCAGCATCGCTGCAGGCTGACGAGGGTGCTAGCGGCTCGGGCCGCCTGTCTCCCGGTAGAGCCTTATGATCATACGGCATCGCCATTCTCCCGGTCGCTCATAAAAGATACATATTATGTATATCTTATTGTCGCGATTGCAAGGGATCCTCGACTTGGCAGAGATCAGACGAGGAACTGTCGCCGACCACGCGTGCATTTTCGACTTAGGCTCGTTACCGCCTCGGCGGCAAGAGACCTCGGAATAGCAAGACGGGCTATGCGGCCACCACCCATCGCAAGATCGTTTGCACAGCCGACAGGCCGGGATCTTCCGATTTCCGGATCAGCGTCAGAAGCTGGAACCAGAGATCGTCGTCAGCCTCGTCGAGAAACGCCCGCACGGCGCCAGCTGAAAAGTCACCCACGGACATCGAGGCCTGCGCCGCGCGTTCAGCGACCTTTGCGGCGAGCTCGGGATGGAGGCTCGACAGGACCGCGGCAACCACCTCTGGCCGCTCCAACGCGACGATCAAATCCCCGAGCATCTTGCGCCTCTGCCAGTCGAGTTCGTGGTCCCACCAACAATTTCGAGAATGCAGCGATGTTTGACTGGCTTCAAGGCCAAGATGATCGGCGCCACGCAAAAGACCCGAGGCATGGAAGTGGCTTCGATCGTCCGCTCCAAGTCGACGTTCGTCAAGCTGCGATCGTTGCCTCAGTCGTCCTCCCTCGTGTCAGCGCTCGCGAGCCCGGGAGGCAGATGTCTGTCGTCACCGTATGGTCAGGTTCAACCGTCCAACGTCGAGACAACCGACATATTTGCTCAGACCAGCCAGGCGACCAAAAGCATCCCTACCACGATGAGCACAAGGCCGCCGATAAGCATGGGCAGCAACGAGCCTTCGTGCTGGACATCCCGATTGCTGTCCTGATCGAAGCCGCTCATATCAATTCTCCGGTGTTCGTCGTTACGTCGGCCCTACTGCACCTGCCTGCTCAGCCGATGCAGCAGCGCGTTGAACTTCCGCCATTGGGCGGGGTGGGCTTGGCGCAACACGGCACACGCCTTGCCTGTAGCACGACAGGCGGTCGCCGCCCGCGCAAACTTGCGGGCGGCTCTTTGCCCCGCGATGCTCGGCTCACGCGGCCTTCAAGAGACGGCCGATCTCGACGCGCCAGACCTGCGGCCCCCTTTCGAGGTAGGTCCAGGAGAATTGCTGGGGATGTTCCGCCTCGAGCTGGTAGTAGAGAGGCTTGGGATCATGGTCGTTGACGAGAACGAACTTCCCGCCAGGGGCAAGCTCATCTACGAGCTGGAAGATCTTCTGGTGCCGCTGCATGGGCACCAGGCTGCGGACGTCTATCTCGTTTGGGACGGTCATTGGGTCATCCTTCGATTGCATTGATGAGCGCGCAACCCGACAGCTCGCCGCCCGCGGCGGCGACGCGCCTGTCGCGTTTCGCTACGGTCCGCGATAGTCGGCGCTAAAACATACATTGTCAATATATGTTTTGTCGAACGGCTGTGTGGCCTTGCAAAACATACATCTTCCGCGCATCTTTCCTGTGGGTGAGCCACCATGCGCTTGTGGCAGCAAAGGAACTTGGATGAGACTGACGGATTTCTCCGACTATTCGCTTCGCGTGCTCATGTACGCGGCGGCCAGGGACGGCCAGTTGATCACCATCGAGGAAACCGCTCAGGTTTACGGGATTTCGCGCGCGCACTTGATGAAGGTGGCCAACCAACTGACCCGCGCCGGGTTTTTGAAGGCGGTGCGCGGGCGCTCCGGCGGCCTGACGCTTGCCAAGACGCCAGGACAGATCCGGCTGGGAGACGTCCTGCGGACGACGGAGCCCGACTTTGCGCTGGTCGAATGCTTCAGGAGCGGCAATAGCTGCCTGATCACCCCCCGCTGCCGCCTCCGCGGAATGCTGAAGGAGGCGCTCGCGGCCTTCGCGGGGACGCTTGACC